>NZ_JBEYXJ010000031.1:0-77648 GCF_040645015.1 Streptomyces sp. NPDC046881
CGCGTGTCATGCGTTTCCGAGGTGTCCCCTGTTCCGCAACACGCCGAAGGCGGACCATCCGTGGGATGGTCCGCCTTCGATTTCTGTGGAGCTAAGGAGAATTGAACTCCTGACCTCCTGCATGCCATGCAGGCGCTCTACCAACTGAGCTATAGCCCCTTGTTGTCTCCCCCGGGTTCCCCCGGCGACGACGTAAACATTACAGGGCCTCTGGTGCAGCACCAAATCGGTTTCCCCCCTGTCCCGATTAGGGCGCTAATGTCGGCTTCCGTGCCCGTGATCGCGCCCCCTGCCGCCCGTCGCCGGATGCCGGTCGCCCCGGTGGTGTGCCTGCTGTCGTTCACGGCGTTCTGGGCCGCTCAGCGGGCCGCGCACGTGTCGATGGTCGACCTGCTGGTCTACCGGGCCGAGGGAGCCGCCGTGCGCGCCGGCGGCGACCTGTACGCGCTGCGCGCGACGGCCGCGCACCTGCCCCCCACCTACCCGCCGTTCGCCGCCCTGCTGTTCACCCCGCTGCCCCTGCTGGACACCGCGCTGCTGCGCGCGCTGGCGACGGCCGGGAACCTGGCGCTGCTGGTGGTGTTCGTACGCCTGTCGCTGAAACTCGTCGGCCACGCGCGCGGGGAGACCGCCTGGTGGGTCGCGGCGTCGGCCGTGTGGTGCGAGCCGGTGTGGACGACCCTGCGCTACGGCCAGATCAACCTGCTGCTGGCCGTTCTGGTGCTGTGGGACCTGACCCGCCGCCCCACCGGCGGGTACGACCGCTGGACGGGGGCCGGCCTCGGGCTGGCCGCGGCGGTCAAGCTGACGCCCGCGCTGTTCCCGGTGTTCCTGCTCGCCACGGGCCTCGCGGCCCGCCTGAAAGGTGGGCACGGAGAGCCGTGGCTGCGCCACGCGCGCGGGGCGGCCGTCGCGTTCGCCGGGGCGACGCTGCTGGCGGCGGCCGTGCTGCCGTACGACTCGTGGCGGTTCTGGACGGACATGGTGTTCCGCGCGGACCGGGCCGGATATGCCGAGGAGACCGCCAACCAGGCCCTGCGCGGCGTCCTGGCCCGCTTTCTGCACACGCCCGACCCGGGAGCCCTCTGGGCGGCCTCCGCGGCCCTGGCGGCCGTCCTGGGGCTCTCCGTGGCCGTGCGGGCGGAGTTGCAGGGGCGGCGGGCCTGGGCGGTGTGCGCGTGCGCGGTCACCGCCCTGCTGATCAGCCCGGTGTCGTGGACCCACCACTGGGTGTGGTGCGTGCCGCTGGTACTGCTGCTGTGGACACGCGGGCACCGGGCGGCGGCCATGGGCACTTCGCTGGTCTTCTGCTCGTACGCCCCGTGGTGGGTGCCGCACGGCCCCGACCGCCCCGAACTGCACCTGACCGGAGCGGCGTTGGTGCTCGCGGCCGTCTACGGGGGAGCCGGTGCGCTCTTCCTCGCGCTGGCCCGGACATCGTTGCCGAGGACCGACGGCGAGGTCCGCGTCAGGCCGTGACGAACTGGTAGAACCTCTTGAGCGTGCAGTGCTCCTCCAGGAGGCGGCCGTAGATCGGCTCGCCCTCCAGCTCCCGGTACGTCTCGATCGGGTCGCCTTTTATGATCAGCGCCCGCGCGCACTCCTCGCACCAGTACTGGTAGTCGGGATTGATCGGTTCCATGTCACGGACGATCGGTGTACCGCTCCCGCACCAGTCGCACTTTCGCCTGTGTGCACCCATCGATCAGCTCCAGCTGTGGCCGCAGGCCGTGCACACGTAGGAGATTCCGCCGTTGTCGCCCAGGACTTGCGCCACGTGCGCGGAACCGCAGGAAGGGCAGCTGAGCCGGGTGGTCGTGTCCCGTATCAACGCCGCACCGAGGAGGTGGCCGACCTCCTCGAGGATGCTCGCAGGCATCGCTTACTCCCTCCCGTCGGGCCGCGCCCCCTTCCGGCCGTTTGATTCTGCCACGGCCGGACCAATACGGTCAGCGACGCCTCAGTACCAGTCCGGACACAGCTCCCGTCGCAGCGGTTCCGGCCAGCGCCCAGGCGCTTACCCAGAACGCCTCCGCGGACGTATACGCGTGCGGGACGCCGAACGACTCAAGCCGGTTCAGGAACAGTGTGCCGAATGCCGCCACGCCGATCAGCTGACCGAGTTGCGCGACCGTCGCCAGCAGGCCGCTGGCGTCCGCCGCGTCCTCGGGCCGTACGGTCGCCAGCGCGCCGGTGAGCGTCGGGCTGAAGGCCAGCGCCAGCCCGGCGCCCGTGCCCGCGTACCCCGCGTACAGCCCCGCTCCCCCGTCGCCGCCGCCGTGGAAGGCCAGCCCGACGACGGCGACGGACACCGCGGTGAGCACGAACCCGGCCGGTGCGAGGGCCCGCTGCCAGGCGGCCGGCCACCTGCGCCAGGTGAGGCTGACGGCGCCGAAGACGGCCGCGGTCGGCGCGAAGCTCAGACCGGCCCGCAGGGCGCTGTAGCCGAGGCCGCCCTGGACGTGCAGGGTCAGCGCGAAGAGGAAGCCGGCGTTGACCGACATCACGGCGAGGATCCGGAAGACGGCCCGGCCGATGCCGGGCTGCCGCAGCACGCGGGGGGTGATGAGCGGGGCGCCGCCGCGCCGGGCCAGCCGGGACTCGTAGCCGCAGAACAGGGCGAACAGCACCGCGGCCGCGGCCAGCGACAGCCAGGACCACAGCGGCCAGTCCTCCTCCTGGCCGAGCACCAGCGGCACGGTCAGCAGCGACACCGCGGCGCCGAGCAGCACCAGTCCGGGCAGGTCCAGTGCCCGGGCCCGCTCCCGGCCGCCCGCACCGCCCAGCGGCAGGACCCGCCGGCCCAGCACGAGGAGCAGGGCGCCGACCGGCACGTTGACCAGGAAGACCGGCCGCCAGCCGGTGCCGAGCAGGTCGGCGCTGACCAGCACCCCGCCGGCCACCTGTCCGGCCGCCGCGCCGACGGCCAGGACCGCCGAGTAGGCGCCGAGCGCCCGCACCCGGGCCTCTCCGGTGAAGGTGCGCTGGATGAGGCTGAGCACCTGCGGGATCATCAGCGCCGAGCCCGCGCCCTGCACCAGCCGGAACACGATCAGCTCGGTCGAGCCCTGCGCCAGCCCGCAGGCGAGTGAGGCCGCGGTGAACAGGGCCAGTCCGGCCAGGTGGACCCGACCGTGGCCGAGCCGGTCGCCGAGCCGGGCACCGGTGATCAGCAGCACGGAGTAGGTGATGGTGTAGCCGGCGATCACCAGTTGCAGGTCGGCGCCCGAGGCGTGCAGGTCGGAACCGATCGTGGGTGCCGCGACGTTCACGATGAAGACGTCGAGCGCCGCCATGAACAGGGCGGCGAGCAGCACACCGAGCAGCAGCCGGGGCCGATTGTCAGTGGCGGGTGCTTCACTGTCCGTGACGGGTGGTCCGGGTTCGGTCCGGCCGGAGATCGGGACGTCACTGTCAGTGTCGGATGGTTCACTGATGGCAGGGTTCGGAACGGGATCGGTGCCCGGACCGGTCCGGGATGTCGTCGTCATGGCGTCGAGCGTGACGACGGGCCGGTACGGGTGCCGAGTGCCCGCCGATGCTGGTACTGCCAGCACCTGGCAGGGGCCGCTCCGGGTGCCGACGATGAGTACGGGGACGACGGGGGCATGAGGAATGGGGACGAGGACACAGCGACGCAGGCCGGAGCTGGCCGCCTTTCTGCGCACGAGGCGGGCACGGGTCACACCGGCCGATGTGGGGATGCCGCCGGGCTTTCGGCGTCGCACGCCCGGGCTGCGCCGGGAGGAGGTGGCGCAGCTCTCGGGGGTGGGCGTGACCTGGTATACGTGGCTGGAGCAGGGCCGGCCGATCAACGCCTCGCCGCAGGTGCTGGACGCGGTCGCGCGCACCCTGCGGCTGGACCCGCCCGAGCGGGAGCACCTGTACCGGCTGGCGGAGGTGCCGTTCCAGCCGGATCCCCAGGGCCTGATCCGGCAGATCAGCCCGGAGGTGCAGGGCATCATCGACGCCCTCGACCCGATGCTGGCGGTGGTCTACAACTCGCGGTACGACGTCCTGGCCACCAACGCGGCCTACCGCGACCTGTTCCTGGTGCCCGAGACCGTCAGGATCGGCCTGCCGAACGTGCTGTGGACGCTCTTCACGCTGCCGGAGGGGACCTGCCCGCTGGTGCACCGGGAGACCGAGCTGCCGCTGATGGTGGCGACCCTGCGGTCGTCCTACGGCAGACACGTGGGCGAGCCGGCCTGGGAGGAGTACATACGCGGGCTGTCCGCGGCGAGCCCCTGGTTCGCCGAGCTGTGGGCGAGCGGTGAGGTGACGCCACCGGGGCCGCGGGTGAAGACGTTCCGGCACGCGGCGGTGGGCAAGATGCGGATGACCTCGCAGTCGCTGTCCATCGACGGGATGCCCGAGTGCCGGATCGTGGTCTACAGCCCGGCGGACGAGGACGCGCGGACGAAGATCGCGCTGCTGAGGGAGCGCAGAGAGCGACTGTGAACGCAGAAAATCCCGCCCCCCTGTGGGGACGGGATCCTCATCACCGATCCTTGACAACTCAACAGAGTGTCGATCAGTGGAGCTAAGGAGAATTGAACTCCTGACCTCCTGCATGCCATGCAGGCGCTCTACCAACTGAGCTATAGCCCCTTGCGTTCTTCCCGCTCGGCGGGGCGAACAAGAAGAACTTTAGCCTGTGACCTGCCAGAAAGTGAAATCCGGGGTCGGGGGGCGGCGGGACGGTCAGTCGTCGTCGCCGAGGACGGGCTCCGGGAGGGTGCCCGCGTTGTGCTCCAGCAGGCGCCAGCCGCGGGCGCCCTCGCCGAGCACGGACCAGCAGCAGTTGGAGAGGCCGCCGAGGCTCTCCCAGTGCCGGGCCTCCAGGCCGAGGAGGCGGCCGATGGTGGTGCGGATGGTGCCGCCGTGGCTGACGACGACGAGGGTGCCGTCCTCGGGCAGCTTCTCGACGTGCCGCAGCACGACGGGGGCGGCGCGGTCGGCGACCTCGGTCTCCAGTTCGCCGCCGCCGCGGCGGACCGCCTCGCCGCGCTTCCAGGCGGCGTACTCCTCGCCGAAGCGGGCGATGATCTCCTCGTGCGTCAGCCCCTGCCAGACGCCCGCGTAGGTCTCCCGCAGGCCTTCGTCGGTGGTGACGTCGAGCCCGGTGAGGGCGGCCAGCTCGGCGGCCGTGTGCGCGGCCCGCTGCAGGTCCGAGGCGATGATCGCGTCGGGCCGCAGGGAGGCGAGCAGCCGCGCGGCACGACGGGCCTGGCCCAGGCCCGTCTCGGTCAGCTCGACGTCCGTGGTGCCCTGGAAGCGGCGCTCCACGTTCCACGAGGTCTGGCCGTGCCGCCAGAGGATGATGCGGCGGCCCCGGCCCTTGCGGTCGGTCACCTCGCCGGTGGCGCTCATCACCACTCCCCGCCCGGCTCCTGATCGGCCTCGGCGGCCTGCGCCCTGGCGTGCTCCTCGGCCTTGCCGCGGGTGGCCTTGGCGTCGGCGGGCAGGTCGAGCTCGGGGCAGTCCTTCCACAGCCGCTCCAGGGCGTAGAAGACCCGCTCCTCGCTGTGCTGGACGTGCACGACGATGTCGACGTAGTCGAGCAGGATCCAGCGGGAGTCGCGGTCGCCCTCGCGGCGGACCGGCTTGGCGCCGAGCTCCTTCTGCAGGCGCTCCTCGATCTCGTCGACGATGGCCTTGACCTGGCGGTCGTTCGGCGCGGAGGCCAGCAGGAAGGCGTCCGTGATCGACAGCACGTCGCTCACGTCGTAGGCGATGACGTCGTGGGCGAGCTTGTCGGCCGCTGCCTGGGCAGCGGTGGTGATGAGCTCAAGGGAACGGTCGGTGGCGGTCACTACATGGCTTTCCGTCGGCGGTCTTTTGACATCAAGGGTCTCACGGACCGCCCGGCGCACCCCACGTGATTACAGCGGGCACGTGGGGTGCCCCCGGCCGCGCTCCCGGAGGAGGCGGCCCGGGGTCAGGAGGAGGACGGCTCGTAGTCGCGGCCGAGGATCACCGAGACGTCGGCTCCGGAGGACACGCTGCCCTTGGTCACGGAGCCGGCGGGCAGGCCCAGGGTCTTGGCGACCTCGGCGGCGTCGGCCTTGTGGGCGGTGTCCGCGTAGAGCACCTTCGAGGCGGCCTCGGTGCCGGAGGCGCTGCCGCCCTCCAGGAAGGTGAAGCCGCCGTTGAGGAGCACGACGCGGGCCTTCTCGGTGTCGTCCTTCACGCCGGTGGCGTTCTGCACGGAGACCCGGACCGCGGAGCCGGCCGCGGGGCTCTTGGCGGTGCCGCCGAGGATGTCCTTCACCACACTGCCGCTGGTCTGCGCACTGAGCGTGCCGTCGGTCTGCACGGGCAGCAGGGCGGTCTTGTAGTCGCCGCTCTTGGCGAGGTCGGCGAGCTTGGCGAGGAAGGCGCCGAGGTCCTTGTCGGTGAGCGGCGGGTCGAGGATCTGCGCCAGGGTCTGCACCGTGGTGGTGGCGGACGACGCGTCGGAGGACATCTTGCGCAGGACGCCCTGCATGACCTGGCCGAACCGCTCCAGCTGGGCGTTCTGGGACTCGCCGGCGGCGCGGTAGGTGGCGTAGGCGACGGCCATCTTGCCGCTGAGGGTCTGCTGCCGGCCCTTGTGGACGAGCGGCGCGGCGCCCTTCTTCTTGGCGTCCGGGTCGGGCACGTCCGTGTCGGTGTCGATCTCGATGTTGCCGACGAGTTCGACGAGGTTCTGCAGATAGGGCGTGTCGAGGCGCCAGGTGCCCTGGATGCTGGTGCCGAGAACCGTGTCGAGCTGGTCGCGGGTGCCGGAGGTGCCGTCGTCGTCCACGGACTTGGCGAGGGTCGTGGTGGAGCCGTCGTCGTCGGTCAGCGCGAGGGAGTTGGGCAGCAGGACCGTGGTGCCCTGCTTGGTGGTGGTGTTGTCCACCAGCAGGGCCGTGGAGGTGCCACCCTTGGCGGTGTTGTGCAGGTGGACGACGAGCACGTCGCGCTTCTGGGCGGCCACCGGTGTGGCGCTGCCGGCCTCGCCGTCGGAGGAGGACAGGCCGGGCAGTTTTCCGGCGAACCAGAGGTAGCCGACACCGCCGACCGCGACGAGGGCGAGGACGACGACGAGGGCGATGACCCGGCTGCGGGCGCGGCGGCGGGCCTCCTCGCGGCGCTCGGTGCGGTTCTCGGTGAACTTCAGCCAGTCGATGACGTCCTCGGAGTCGCCGTCCGGCTCCTCGACGAAAGCGAACTGCTCGGTGCGGTAGTCCGGTTCGCCTGCTGCCGGCTCGGTGTCCCGCGAGGCCTGCGTGTCCTCGGGCGGGCCGGCCTGCTGCGGGATGTAGGCGGTCTGCTCGGCGACCCGGGGCTGCTGTCCGCTGCCGGCCGCCTGCCCGTACGGGTCGTAGGCCGTGGCGTCCTGGGTGCCGGTGGCGTACGGGTGGTACGGGGCCTGCGAGCCGTAGGGGTCGTAGGCGGGCTGCTGCTGGCCGGAGCCGTAGGAGGGGGCCGCCTGCTGCTGGCCGGTGGTGTAGGGGTCGTAGCCGTACCCCTGTTGCTGGGTGTACGGGTCGTAGGTGGCCTGCTGGGCCTGGGGAGCCTGCTGTGCCGGGACCTGCCGGTACACGGGCCGCCCGTACTCGTCGTAGCCGACGACTTCGTACGGGCCGGCGCCGTAGCCTGCGTCACCCGCGTCGTATCGGTCGTTCACCGGTGCCCCTCTCGGCTCACTCGCCGCGGTACAGCTCGCGCTTGTCGATATAGCGCACGACTCCGTCCGGCACCATGTACCAGATGGGGTCTCCCTTGGCGACTCGCGCGCGGCAGTCCGTGGAGGAGATGGCGAGCGCCGGCACCTCCACGAGCGAGACGCCGCCTTCCGGCAGGCCGGGGTTGGTCAGGTGGTGACCGGGGCGGGTGACGCCGATGAAGTGCGCGAGGGAGAACAGTTCCTCCGAGTCGCGCCAGGTCAGCAGCTGGGCGAGGGCGTCGGCGCCGGTGATGAAGAACAGGTCGGTGTCCGGGTTGAGGGCCCGCAGGTCCCGCAGGGTGTCGACGGTGTAGGTGGGCCCGCCGCGGTCGATGTCGATGCGGCTGACGGAGAACTGAGGGTTCTCGGCGGTCGCGATGACCGTCATCAGGTAGCGGTCCTCGGCCGGGGAGACCTTGCGGTGGGACTTCTGCCACGGCTGGCCGGTGGGTACGAACACCACCTCGTCCAGCTCGAACTGCGCGGCGACCTCGCTGGCCGCCACGAGGTGCCCGTGGTGGATCGGGTCGAACGTCCCGCCCATGACGCCCAGGCGCCGCTTGCCCGTGTGGGCGGGGCCGTCACCCGGTCCGTACTGCGGGTGCTTCACCGTGTCGTCGGCCGTCTCGTGCGCCGGACCGGTAGGCATGTCCTGCTCTCCCATGCGTGCAGACCCTACCGGCCCGGTCTCGGACGTCCGGCCGGGGACGGGGTCCCCGCTCAGCGGTCGCGGTTGAAGCGCGTGGTGATCCACAGCAGCAGGAGCAGGATGACCAGGGCGCCGCCGCCGGTGACGGCCGGGTTCAGGCTGTTGTGGTTTCCGCCGTGCTCCCCGCCCTCGGCGGCAAGGGTGACCAACTGGGCTGCGGCGCTGTGGAAGCTCATCTTCGGCAGGACCTATCGCGTGTGGGCGGAATAAAGATGTCGGCTCATCGTAAGCGGGCGGCCGTGCGGCGATCACGCCGACTCCGCCGTTGGGGACGGAGGGCGCCGGCGGCCCGGCAGCTGCGGAGATCGTCGGCCGCGCGGCGGCGGGGAACTTTCCCTGCCCGTCAGTCGTCCTTCCGCTTGTAGCCGCGCAGCAGGAACCACGCGGTCAGTACACAGCCGAGGAACATCACGATCAGTACGACGCGGAGCAGGTTTCCCGCCCCGTGCTGCTGGACGGCGCTCGCGGCGGCCTCGGTCAGCCATGCGGCTGCGGGGTGGTGCTCCATGGCGGGGACTCCTTCGGGTGTACTGCCCGTCCACGGTATCTCCGCCTAGGCTGGCCCTCGCCTCGGGGGCACAGTGGGCACTCACACGCACATGGGGGAAGACATGTCCGACGACGGCCGGCAGGGCACGGGGCACGAGCGGGTGCCGAGCAGGCAACGCAGGCGCTTCCCCGGGATCTCCACGCGCGCGTACGAGCACCCGGCCGACCGCTCGGCCCTGGTCGCGCTGCGCAAGCTGAGCGGGTTCGACACGGTCTTCAAGGCGCTCAGCGGACTCCTGCCGGAGCGGAGTCTCCGACTGCTGTTCCTGTCGGACTCGGTGCGGGTCTCCGAGCGGCAGTTCGCGCACCTGCACGACATGCTGCTGGACGCCTGTTACATCCTGGACCTGGAGAAGGTCCCGCCGATGTACGTCACGCAGGATCCGCAGCCGAACGCGATGTGCATCGGCCTGGACGAGCCGATCATCGTGGTCAGCACGGGTCTCGTGGAGCTGCTCGACGAGGAGGAGATGCGGGCGGTCGTCGGGCACGAGGTGGGGCACGCGCTGTCCGGGCACGCCGTCTACCGGACCATCCTGCTGTTCCTGACGAACCTCGCGCTGAAGGTCGCCTGGATCCCGCTGGGCAACCTCGCGGTCATGGCGATCATCACGGCGCTGCGGGAGTGGTTCCGCAAGTCGGAGCTGTCCGCCGACCGGGCGGGCCTGCTGGTCGGCCAGGACCTCCGGGCCGCGATGCGGGGCCTGATGAAGATCGCGGGCGGCAACCATCTGCACGAGATGAACGTGGACGCGTTCCTGAAGCAGGCCGAGGAGTACGAATCCGGGGGCGACCTGCGCGACTCGGTGCTGAAGATCCTCAACGTGCTGCCGCGTTCGCACCCGTTCACCACCGTGCGGGCCGCCGAGCTGAAGAAGTGGGCCGAGTCCCGGGACTACCAGCGGCTCATGGACGGTCACTACCCGCGGCGCAGCGAGGACAAGGACGCCTCCGTCAGCGACTCCTTCCGTGAGTCGGCGGCCAGCTACGCGAGCGATGTGAAGGGCTCCAAGGACCCGCTGATGAAGCTGGTCACGGACCTCGCGGGCGGCGCGGGTGACCTGGGCGGCCGGGTCCGCCGGGGCTTCGACGGCTTCCGCAACCCGCCGCCGGCCAAGGGGGACACCCCGGGCGGGGACGAGGAGTAGGCGAGGAGTAGCACCCGGCCCGGACCCGTCGAGGCCGACCCGTCGAGGCCGCTGCAGCGGGTCGGGGCAGTGGGCCGGGACAACAGGCCGGGACAACGGGCTCGGGCGAGCACCGCGGGGTCCCGCCCGGCCCGCGGCTCGCCGTCCCGCACCGCCCGGCGCTGCCGCCACGCGCTGCCACTTGTACCGGGGCCCCGCAGGTACCGGCCCCTCGCAGGTACCGGACCCCCGCAGGTACCGGACCCTGGCAGGTACCGGAGCTCCGCAGTACCGGAACTTCGCAGGTACCGGAACCCCGCCGGTACAGGGGCCCCCGCACCAACACCCGGCGCCGGAGAAGCCCCCCGGTGCCTCAGACCTTCGGCTGGGCCCCGGTGGCGAGCGTTCCGCACAGGGCCGGGGCGCTGTCCGTCTCGTAGGGGTTGCTGCCCGCGGGGCCGCCTGCTCTGGCCGTCTGGCCGGCCAGGAGGGGGCGGAGGTAGGCGGAGGAGTCCTCGGCGCAGGCGAGGGGGCCTGCCTGGACGTAGGAGGCGATCAGCTGGACCTGGTGGGTGCGCAGGTCGTCACGGTCGAGGTGGAAGGTGACCGCGCGGCGGACCGTGAAGAGCGAGGCGGGGCCGCCGGAGGCGGCGCCGGTGGGGCGCAGGGCGTAGACGAAGGTGTGGTCGGCGGTGACCTCCAGCGTCGCCGAGTCGGCCTCGGTGGCCTGCAGGCTGCCGGAGACACGGATCTGGTCGTCGGCCAGCCGGGCCCGGGCGGGGTCGATGCGGACCACCCAGCCCGTGGGCGCGTGCCGGCCGTCCGCCGCCGGGTGGTCGAAGCTCTGGTCGAACTGGTCGAGCTGCTCGGAGTCGACCAGGGCCCGGGCGGGACGCACCTCGCGGCCGGTGAGCACCTCGGGGTAGAGCGAGGAGCGGACGATGTAGTCCTTGACGGTGGTGAGGGCGGTCACCACCTGGCTGTCGGAGAAGTGGGCGGTGCTGCGTGAGGGCGGCAGGGGGATCCCTTCGGCACCGGCCTCGAACGGGGCGGCGGGGCTGCGCGCGTACAGGCTCTCGGCGTCGGCGGCGCCGGGCACCTTGCCCTGCGGGGCGAGCGGGATGACCGTCATCCGCAGCAACTCCGCGGGCCGCCGGGTCGGCGGGGAGCTGTAGGGGTGGCGAATGCCCATGTAGATCGCGGTGCCGAAGGCGACGGCGATCAGGACGACGAGGATCAGGGCCTGCCGGGTGAGTCCGCGGTGCAGGGGCGGGCGGCGGCGGACGGCGGGCGCGTGATCGGTCATCCGCTCCTTGGCGGAGAACTCCTGGAGGCGGGCAGCACGGACGAACGACTCGTCGAAGACGACGGATCGGTATTCGTCCTCCGCACCGCCGGGGCCGCCCTCGGGTGTCCCCTCCGGTGGGTCTCCAGGCCCGCCCATACTTTCAGGGTAGGTCTCGTGAGGCTCGGGTAAACGCCCCGCCGCACGACAACTTCTGACAGGTTCTCACCAAGTTGGGGCGGGGCTTTTCAGGGGGTGGGCGGGATGGCCGAGACGGCCGGCCGGGAGGGGTCGGCGGGGTCCTGGGGAACGGAGGCGCCGCCCTGTTCGAGGCCGGTCGAGGCGGGGGCGGGGACCCGGTCCCGGGTGCCCGAGGAGCCTCCCCGGTAGACGGCGGCGAAGGCCAGGGCGACCATGCCGACGCCCATCACCACGGCGAGGACCCAGGCCACGGGCCGGTGCCAGCGGACCTGCTTGCCGTAGGGGCCGAAGGCGCCGTGGCGGTCACCGAGGACGTAGGCGTCGTCCAGCTCGTCATCGTCGTGATCTTGGCCGAATCCGGCGCCGTCGGGGCCGTAGTCGTCGTAGCGCTCGCCTCGGGCGTGGGCGCGGCGGGCCTCCGCCTCGGAGGCCTCGGCTCTGGCCTGGGCGGCGGCCAGGAGGCGTTCCACGGCGGTCGGCTCGTGGACCGTGGCGGCCCGTACGAAGGCCTCGTCGAAGACCACGGAGGCGAACTCTTCGTCCGACACCCCGCGGTCGTGGTCGTCGTCGGGCTCCCAGCCGTCAGAGAACGGCGTGCCCCCCACGTCCTCCGGCACGGATCCAGAGTAGACCTGGGGGGTCAATTTGGGCAGACGGTATGGAAATTCGTCTGCCTGGTGAGACGCCTTCCGGCCGCGGCCCGCGGACAGCGGGGCTCACGGCCGGACGGGTGAACTTCAGCGGCGTACGTGCCCGTCGCCGGTGACGATGTACTTCGTGCTGGTCAGCTCCGGCAGACCCATCGGGCCGCGGGCGTGCAGCTTCTGGGTGGAGATGCCGATCTCGGCGCCGAAGCCGAACTGTCCGCCGTCGGTGAAGCGGGTGGAGGCGTTCACGGCGACGGTGGTGGAGTCGACCAGCTGGGTGAAGCGGCGGGCGGCCTGCTGGGAGGTGGTGACGATGGCCTCGGTGTGGCCGGAGGTCCACAGCCGGATGTGCTCGACGGCCTTGTCCAGCGAGTCCACCACCGCGGCGGCGATGTCGTAGGACAGGTACTCGGTCTCCCAGTCCTCGGCGGTCGCCTCGACCACGGTGGCCTTGGAGTCCTTGGCGTAGGCCATGACCCGCTCGTCGGCGTGGACGGTGACGCCGGCCTCGGCGAGGGCGTCCAGGGCGCGCGGCAGGAACTCGGGGGCGATGTCCTGGTGGACGAGGAGGGTCTCGGCGGCGTTGCAGACGCTGACCCGCTGGGCCTTGGAGTTGATCAGGATCTCGACGGCCGTGTCGATGTCGGCCTGGGCGTCGACGTAGACGTGGCAGTTGCCGGTGCCGGTCTCGATCACGGGGACCGTGGACTCGTTGACCACGGTCTGGATCAGGGAGGCGCCGCCGCGCGGGATGAGGACGTCGACCAGGCCGCGGGCGCGCATCAGCTCGCGGACGGAGTCGCGGCTCTCGCCCGGCACCAGCTGGACGGCGTCGGCGGGCAGGCCGGCGCCGCCGACGGCGTCGCGGATCACCCGGACGAGGGCGGTGTTGGACTCGTAGGCGGAGCCGGAGCCGCGCA
Organism: Streptomyces sp. NPDC046881; assembly: GCF_040645015.1. Classification (NCBI taxonomy): domain Bacteria; kingdom Bacillati; phylum Actinomycetota; class Actinomycetes; order Kitasatosporales; family Streptomycetaceae; genus Streptomyces; species Streptomyces sp. NPDC046881. The sequence goes on from NZ_JBEYXJ010000031.1 coordinate 13,138, forward strand.
GCAGGACCGCGTTGCCGGACTTCAGGCAGAGGGCGGCGGCGTCGACGGTGACGTTCGGCCGGGCCTCGTAGATGATGCCGACGACGCCGAGCGGGACGCGGACCTGGCGCAGGTCGATGCCGTTGGGGAGGGTGGAGCCGCGGACGACCTCGCCGACCGGGTCGGGCAGCTTCGCGACGTCGCGGACGTCGGCGGCGATGGCGCGGACCCGCTCGGGGGTGAGGGTGAGCCGGTCGACGATGGCCTCGCTGGTGCCGTTCTCCCGGGCCTTGGCCACGTCCTTGGCGTTGGCCTCGACGATCTCGGCGGTCCGGACCTCCAGGGCGTCGGCGATGGCGAGCAGCGCGTCGTCCTTCACGGCGCGCGGGAGCGGCGCGAGGTCGGCGGCGGCGGCCTTGGCCCGGTAGGCGGCCTGGGTGACCGGGGACATCGAGTCGTAAGGCGAGAGCGTGGTCATGAGGGAAGGGTAGTGCGCGGGGCGCGGCGGTTCAGCGGTCGTCCCACACCCCGAGACACCCCAAAACGGGCGAACCCCGCCCCTCGCGTCCCGCTCCCTGCCAGGCACCTCTCGCGCCCGGCCCGGCCACGCACCCGGCACCGCCCCAGGGCACCACGCCGAGCTCCACCACCGGCAACGACCCCGACCCCGGCACCACCCCGGGCTCGCCCCCCGGACAACGACCCCGACCCCGACACCGCCCCCGAGCTCGGCCCCCGGACAGCGCCCCCGTCCCCGGCGTCGCCCCGGCCCCTCCCCCGCCTCAGAATGGATGTACTCCCACCGGTGTCGCCGGTGCGGGGCCGTAGCCCTCGGCGATGCGGTGGTGGTAGGTCTCGCGGTCGATGACCTCCAGGCCGACGATCTCCCAGGCCGGAAGGCCGGCGCTCTGCCGGTGCTCGCCCCACAGGCGCAGCGCCACGGCGGCGGCGTCGTGCAGGTCGCGGGCCTCTTCCCAGTACCGGATCTCGGCGTGGTCGGTCGCGTATCTGCTGGTCAGCAGGAAGGGGTGGTCGTGGGCGAGCTGTTCCAGGGCCCGCCGCAGTTCGGGCAGGGGCACCTCTTCCCCGGAGACGCTGAGGGTGACGTGCCACAGCCTGGGCAGGTCCTTGGGCTCCTCGTAGGTGTCCCCGGCCGCGACGCTCGTCAGAGCCCCGCGGGACGTCGCCCCAGGGCGCACTCGTCTCACGACGGCCTCCTTCACGCATGGCTCGCATGCCTCGCCTGGCACGCATGACGTGCATGCCTCGTACGGCTCGTATGGCTCGCTCGACCCCTTGACGGAACGTGTCCTTTCAACATGTCCCCGAAGGAAAGTTGAGCAGGCCGCAGGGCTCCGCGTGGTGGTTTTACGGAACGTCCCCCACCGGGGGCGTTCCTTACGCCCTGTTTTACGAGCTGTTTTGCGAGAGTCAGGTATGCAGGAGGACGAGGTCGTCCCTGTGTACGACCTCGCGTTCGTACGCGGGGCCCAGCTCGCGGGCCAGCTCCCGGGTCGACCGTCCGATCAGCCGGGGGATCTCCTTGGCGTCGAAGTTGACGAGTCCGCGGGCCACCGCGCGGCCGGCGGAGTCCCGCAGTTCGACGGGGTCGCCCGCGCTGAACTCGCCCTCCACGGCGGCGATTCCGGCCGGCAGCAGCGACGTGCGCCGCTTCACGACGGCGTCCACCGCGCCGTCGTCCAGGACCAGGGCGCCCTGCGGGGTGGAGGCGTGCTGGAGCCAGAGGAGCCGGTCGGCGGAACGCTTGCCGGCGGGGTGGAAGTAGGTGCCGGTGTCGCCGCCGGCCAGGGCCTCGGCCGCGTGGACGGCGCTGGTCAGCACCACCGGGATGCCGGCGGCGGCGGCGATCCGGGCGGCCTCCACCTTGGTGACCATGCCGCCGGTGCCGACACCGGCCTTGCCCGCGCTGCCGATCTCGACGCCGGCGAGGTCCTCCGGCCCGCGCACCTCGGCTATGCGCGAGGTGCCGGGTTTGCTGGGGTCGCCGTCGTAGACGCCGTCGACGTCGGAGAGGAGGACGAGGAGGTCGGCGTGGACGAGGTGGGCGACGAGGGCGGCGAGGCGGTCGTTGTCGCCGAAGCGGATCTCGTCGGTGGCGACGGTGTCGTTCTCGTTGACGATCGGGAAGGCGCCCATCGCGAGCAGCTTGTCGAGGGTGCGGGAGGCGTTGCGGTGGTGGGCGCGGCGGCTCATGTCGTCGCTGGTGAGCAGGACTTGGCCGACGCGGACGCCGTAGCGGGCGAAGGAGGCGGTGTAGCGGGCGACGAGCAGGCCCTGGCCGACACTGGCGGCGGCCTGCTGGCGGGCCAGGTCCTTGGGGCGGCGGCGCAGGCCGAGCGGGGCGAGGCCGGCGGCGATGGCACCGGAGGAGACGAGCACGATCTCCTTCTCGCCGCCGCTGCGGATCTTGGCGAGGACGTCGACGAGCGCGTCGACGCGGTCGGCGTCCAGACCGCCCGCGGCGGTGGTCAGCGAGGAGGAGCCCACCTTGACGACGATCCTGCGGGCCTCGCCCACGGCCTGCCTTGCCCTTGCCACCTTGCCCTCGGTCCCCTCGCGCGTTGCCGGCTGCCTGTCCGGCAATCTACGCGAAGGGGATCGGGTGGTGCGCACCGGTCCAGCTCCCGGACAGGCGAAGAGTAGTCATTCGCTCACCATTTGCGTACGGCAAAAAAGTTGTGTTGGTTGCTTGTAGAAATTAAATCCCTGTTCAACATATGTTGAAGTTTGTGTCACCTACTGTTCCCCCTGTGAGGCGCATCCTGCTGCGCTCGGGCAAGAGCCCGTACGACGTCCTCTCCGTCGAGGAGGCTCTCCACCGGGACGTCATCGCCACCAACGCCGGCAACCTGATCTTCAGTGACGCGGCGCACAAGATCCTCGAAACGCCCGGGACCGAGGTCGTCTCCAACGGCATCGGCACGGACGTGACCGCGGCCGCCCGGATCAACGAGGAGTACGACGCGTTCGTCGTGCCGCTGGCCAACGCCTTCCGGCCGTCCTTCGAGAGCCGGCTGAAGCGGCTGACCCGGCTGATCGGCAAGCTGCGGATCCCCGTGGTGGTCCTGGGCGTCGGCGCGCAGACCGGGCTCGGCTACGACCCGGCGCGGCTGAAGCCGATGGAGCAGACCGTGCGCGAGTTCTGCGCGGCGGTGCTGGACCGCAGCGCCTCGATCGGGGTGCGCGGCGAGTTCACCGAGCAGTACCTGCGGGACATGGGTTTCCGGGACGTCGAGGTCATCGGCTGCCCGTCGATGTTCCTGTACGGCAGCGATCTCGACGTGCGCAAGAAGGTGCCGGAGCTGACCGCGGACGCGCGGATCGCGGTGAACGGTTCGCACAGCGCGGTGCAGAAGCAGGGCCTGGACCGGATCATCACCCGGACCCACGCCCGCTACCCGAACCTGTGCTTCGTCGGCCAGAACATCAGCGACGCACGGCAGTTGCACTGGCGGGACCTCACGGACCCGAACGCCCGCGTGACGGCGATGCCGACGCACCCGGACCACCCGATGTACCGGGAGGGCAAGGTGCGGGTGTACGTCGACCCGGTCACCTGGATCGACGACCTGCGGTCCTTCGACTTCTCCTTCGGCTCCCGCATCCACGGCAACATCGCGGCCCTGCTGGCGGGGACGCCCGCGACGGTGCTGTGCGGCGACTCGCGCACGCTGGAGTTGTGCCGCTACTTCGAGATCCCGCACCTGCGGCTGGACCAGGCCGCGAAGGACCCCCAGGCGGCGGATCCGGCCCGGTTGTACGAGCAGGCGGACCTGAGCGGGCTGGTCCGGGGGCACGCGGAGCGCTTCGACCGGTTCGTGCGGTTCCTGGACGGGAACGGGCTGCGGAACACCTTCACGCACGGCGACGGCGGCGCGGCCTTCGACCAAAGGATGCGCGCGCTGTCGTTCCCGCCGGGCGTCCGGCCGTGGAACGACACCGATCTCGCCTCGCTCAGCAGCCGGTTCGGCTGGCTGCACAGCCAGGTGACGGAACTGACCCAGGACAACGCCCGGTTGCGGCGCGAACTGGCGAAGTCGCAGAAGGCGAAGGCGCAGAAGGCCACGGCGGGCGCGGCCCCGGCCACGTCCGTCTACCGGCGCGCGCGGCGCGTGGTGGGCCGGCCCCTGCGCCGCGCCCTGCAGTCGGGCAGGCAGTAGCCGCCTCCGGCGGAACGAAGGGCCCCTGGCGCACCGGCTCGGGGCCCCGCGGTCGTACCCGGCCGGCCGCTCAGGCCGCGGCCGCCCCGAAGCGCTTGCCCGGCAGCATCCGGCGCAGGATCCGCCGCGCCTTGCGCAGGGCGCGGCGCGGGACGGAGTTGGCGACCGCCTCGCGGTAGCCCAGGAAGGCGCGGGCCTCGCGGGGGTCGGCGAGGTAGATCTCGTCGGGGATGCGGGCCGTTCTGGACCGGAAGTGCGGGTAGATCAGGTACAGGCGGGTGCCGCGCTTCTCCAGCACGGCCGCGGCCTGCTTCTTCGCCTTGACGAACTTGACGACGTCCAGCAGCAGGTCGGCGCGCTGCATGGCGACCAGGTGCAGCCGCAGCCGCTCGTGGACCTTCAGACGGCGGGACACCCCGGGCGTCCAGTAGGCGTCCATCAGCGGCTTGGCCAGCTCGAACTTGTGCCGGCGGACCTCTTCGCTGTCGGTGAGGAACTTGGGCCCGAACTGCGGCAGCAGGGTGATGAGGAACGGCCGGACCATGAGCAGGTCGCGCTTGTCGCCGGCCGGGACCATGTCGGCGATCAGCTTCATCAGGGCGCGCGCGGAGTCGAAGCGCAAGGTGTAGCTGCCGCTCTTGGTGACGTGCTTGCCGTCGTCGCGGCCGACCAGGTAGTAGCAGGTGTAGTCGGCGAGCACGGAGACGCCGTCCGCGCGCAGGTACGCCTCCAGCGTGAACAGGGCGTCCTCGCCGGTGAACAGCGACTCGTCGAAGCGCATGCCGTGCTGCTCCAGCAGCGAGCGGCGGAACAGCTTCTGCGCGCTGAGCGTGAACTTGATGTTCGAGGTGAAGACGTCGGCCCGGTCGAGGTTCTTGCCCCACATGGACTTCGGCGCGGTGCGGTTGACGCCCTCGACCCGGCCGAGGACGACGTCCGTGCCGTTCTTGTCGGCCATGGCGACCATGCGTTCCAGGGCCTCGGGGCCGAGCCGGTCGTCGGCGTCGAGGAAGAAGACGAAGCGTCCGGCCGCCTTGCCCAGGCCGACGTTGCGCGGGCCGCTGGGGCCGCCGGAGTTCTCCTGGCGGATCACGGTGACCCGCATGGGGGCGCGGGCGGCGAACTCCTCGAGGCAGTCGCCCGTGCCGTCGGTCGAGCCGTCGTCGACCGCGATGACCTCCAGGCGCGCCGGGTCGATGGTCTGTGCCTCGACGGATGCCAGGCACTCGACCAGGTACGGCATCGCTTCGTACGCCCCGATGATCACGCTCACATCAGGCTGCGTCACGACGGTCACTTTTCCCCCTCATCACGGAGTATTTCCCCCGTATCACCTCAATCGCAATGTGTTAGACGGACAACCGGGGGAAGCGGTTGCTCTACGGAAGGCAAAGAGTGGGACATGACACAACGCCCTGCCGGGATCGAGGGTGAGAAAGGGCCCCCGAGGAGCGTGCTCCTCGGGGGCCCGGTGCGCGCTTCGGGGCGGTCAGCCCGCGCCGACGCCGTCCGTCTCGCCGGCCGACGCGGTGCGCTGGCCCGGCACCGCGTTGGTCAGCTCGGCCGTCTCGGCGGGGTCGGCGTTCGCCGCGCCCAGCCGGGACTGCTGGCCGACGTTGCGGGCCTCGGCCTTGAGGGCGAGGTCGGCGACCGCGGCGTTGAACTGGTCGATCGACTTCGGCTCGTCCGGGCCGAGCAGGTACTGCTTCAGCTCCTTGCGGTCCTCCGCCAGCGGGTCGCCCGCCGGGTCGCGCACGGCGTCCAGCAGACCACCCAGCTCGGCCGCGCTGTTGGACAGGATCACCGCGGCGCGCACGGCCGTGTTCTGCCGCTTGAACTCCTCGGCGCCCAGCTCACCGGAGTCGGTGACGGCGTACGGCTTGCCGCTCGCGATGAAGTCGGAGACCACGGAGGAGATGTCGGAGACCATCGCGTCGGAGACGTTGAAGCAGTCGTACAGGCGCGGCTCGGCGCCCGTGATGACGCGGTGCTCGTACGAGGGGAAGGAGCGCCAGTAGGCGTCGTTCCACTCGGCGCGCAGCCGGGCGATCTCCTCGTGCCGGTGCACGTCCACGACGCCGTCGCGGGTGGCCTCGGCCTCGTCGCCCTTGGTGCCGCCGGCGACGGTCAGCTCGGCAAGACGGGCCTCGATGCGGGCCAGCTCGGCCTTGGCCTGCTCCATGGCGGCGCCGTCGGCGGTGAACCGGGAGTCGGCGGCGCGCTCGGCGGCGGCCTTCTCGACCAGGGCGGTGATGCGCTGGTGGGCGGCCTTGGCCTCCCTGCTGACGGTGCCGGTGAACGGGTGCGGCTTGTACAGGACGCGGACCGGCGGGTCGGCCACGACCAGCTTCTGCACGATGTTCTCGCCGGCGAGCACGATCGAGGTGTTGCCGGGGTTGCCGTCCCAGCCCTCCCAGGTGGGCGCGTACAGCACGGTCGGGATGCGGCCCTCGGGCACGCCCTGCCAGCCCTGGATGGGGGCCAGCTGCGGGCGGCCGACCTCCACGATGTCCTCGTCGCGGACGCCGACGTCGGCGATGGCGTACCGGTCGCGGCCGGCCCGGCCGGCGGTCCACACCTCGTCGTACACCTTGCTGTACGGGTTGACACTGGCCAGCTTGTCGCTGTCGCCGTGGCCGATGAAGACGTGCTTCATGGTGGGCACGCGCAGCAGGTGGATGTTCTTGCCGACGTTGGCCGCGTACAGGGCGACCCGCACGGTGGACAGGTCCAGGTTCATCAGGTGCACCCCTCCGGGCACGCAGATGACGGGGACCGTGGTCGGCGCGAGGTTGCCGAGGATGACGCGCTCGCGGAGGATGATCAGTGGCCGGGTCTCCAGCTGCTCCATCGTCTCCAGCCACATGTTGACCTGGTACGCGGAGTCCTTGGAGCCGGAGAAGTACAGGACCGTCTCGGGCTTGTAGGCGGCCAGCCAGTCGTCGACGGCGGCGAGCACGGTCTCGGCCTTCGGCGGGACCCGCCGGCCGCGCACGTACGGCAGGAGGCGCAGGATGTACCCGGTGCCCAGGCCGACGGTGAGACCGATGCCGAGGAAGCCGAACCCGGCGGACCCCAGTTCCGCGGAGACGAGGATGCCGACGACCGCGAACAGGTCGAGGTGGAGCATCTTCTCCGCGGAGCGGTGCAGCAGCCCGCGCGGCGGGGCGTCCGGGATGCGGATCCGGGACTTCAGGTCGATGTTGCGGGTGGCGACCGGCATGCGGCGCCGGTTGCGGATCAGCGTGACCAGGGCGCCGTGCGGGGCCTGGAGGCCGTAGAAGGCGATGAAGCAGGCGACCGCGCCGTAGAAGATCAGGTCGTCCGAGAGGGACAGACGGGCCAGCAGCAGGATCAGCAGCAGCTGTCGGATCAGGAAGCGGATCGACAGGCCCGCCCGGACCTTGCTGAGGCGGTTGATCAGGTAGCTGCCCTTGCGGTGCAGATAGTGGTCCGCCAGGTACGTCACGGCGGCCAGGGCCGCGAAGGCGGGAACGCTCGGGACCAGCGCGGCCAGCATGAGTGCCGGGAAGCCCAGCATCACGAGGGCCGCCGCGGCCAGCTCGGCCGCGCTGCCCACCCGGGCGACGCGAATAGCGGTGGATATCACGGAGAAACCTGCTCTGGGAGGGGGGAGTGCCGGTTTTGTTCAGGAATGTCGGGAGAAGCCGGTAATTCCTGTGGGGTACGGATACAGGCCTCTGCGAATACCCGGTGAACGGGTACCCGCAGAGGCCTGAATTCCCAAAAGCTTAATTAGCTCTGATTATTACACGCCGTCCTGACGGTCCAGGACGGTGGCCAGCGCCTGCTCGAAGCCGGAGGCCTTGGCGGCACCCGCGGTCGGGTCCTGCTGGCGGACGTCGATGACGTGCCCGGTCAGCTCGGACAGCAGCACGTCCAGGGAGGTACGGGCCACGGCCTCGGAGGAGAGCAGGGAGCCGGACGGTTCCTGGCCGAAGGCCTTGGTGCGCATCGGGGTGGCGGTGCGCTCGGGGTTGATGCAGTTGACCCGGATGCCGTCGCCGGCCCACTCGTCGGACAGCGCCTGGGTGAGGTTCACCATGGCGGCCTTGGTGGAGGAGTACAGGGAGTACTCGGCGCGGCCGCGGGTGTAGCTGCTGGAGGTGTAGAGCAGCAGCTGGCCCTTGGTCTCCGCGAGGTACTTGTAGGAGGAGCGCGCGATCTGCACCGGGGCCAGGTAGTTGACCTTCAGCGCCTCCTCGATGGTGGCGTTGTCGGTCTCGGCGAGCTTGCCGATGCGCAGCACGCCCGCGGTGTTGACGACGTAGTCGATCCGGCCGGTCTCCGCGTACGCCTTGGACAGCGCGTCGTCGACCTCCTCCGGGTTCTCCACGTGGGTGCCGGTGGTGGAGCGGCCCAGCGCGTAGACGTTCGCGCCGTAGGATCCGGCGAGTTCGGCGATGTCCTTGCCGATGCCGTAGGAGCCGCCGAAGATGACGACGGTCTTGCCGGTGAGGAGTTCGCGGTAGGCCTCCTCGCCGTTCTGCTCGGGCGCGGCGGTGGAGGCGAGCTGGAACAGCTTGTCGGCGATGAAGACGTCGACCGGCTGGGTCACCTTCATGTTGTACTCGTCGCCCGCGACGACGTGGATCGGCACGTCCGGCAGGTACTTGAGGACCACCGAGCAGTCGTCCGTGGCCTGGAAGTTGGGGTCGCCGGCGGCGACCTCGTAGGCGCGGCGGATGGTGGACAGCTTGAAGGCCTGCGGGGTCTGGCCGCGGCGCAGCCGGGAGCGGTCCGGGATCTCGGTGATGAACTCGCCGTCCTCGCCGTGCGTGCGCGTGACGATGATGGTGTCGGCGGACGGGATGGCGACGTCCACCGCCTGGTAGCGCTCCAGCGCGGCCACGCAGTCGTCGATGACGCGCTGCGAGAGCAGCGGGCGTACGGCGTCGTGGAAGAGGACGTTGAGGTCCTCGCCCTCGGCCAGGCCCTCGCGGAGCGCGGAGATGGCGCGCTCGGTGGTCTCGTTCCTCGTCGAACCACCCTCGATGATCTTCTTCACCTTGGTGAAGCCCGCCTTGGCGACGATCTTCTCGACGTCCGGTACGTAGCCCGGGGCCATCAGCACGATGACGTCGTCGATCGAGTCCGCCTTCTCGAAGGTGGTCAGGGTGTGCTCGATGACTGCCTTCCCGGCGATCTTCAGCAGCTGCTTGGGGATCGACAGACCCACCCGCTGACCGGTGCCACCGGCCAGGATCACTGCGGTGGTACGGGGCTTGGCTATGTGCTGGGACACAGGTGACCTACCTTGGGGCGACAGGGAACCGTGAAATGGTCCCACTTCCGGTAACCGCAGTGCAAGGTGAGTGCCCTCCGTTGCATATGTGCGCGCAACCTGTCATTCACCTTGCACTCCTGGTGATTGGCGGCGGGCCGCGTGAACGCCCGTGAATTTGCTGTGAGTAAGTCCACAGGTGCCCGTGAACGGGGTTCAGCGCCGCCGCAGTCGCTTCAGGCAACGGTGCCCGAGTACCCGCACGAGTTCCTTCGACGGCGTCCGGTGCACATCGCGTGCGGGAGCCGCCGAGGCCGCCGCGGCGAGCGCTCCGTACAGTGCCCGAGCCGCGGCCTCCGGCGCGATCCCGGGCTCTTCCGAGCCCTGTTGATCAGGTCCGTCCGGCCGCTCCGGCCGTTCCGGTACGGCGGACAGCAGCGCCGGATCGCCGAGGACGCGGACGCCCAGCGCGGTGATCCGCTCCGCCGCCTCGGCACCGAGCGCGGCGGCCGCGTCGACCGCCCAGCGGGGGGTCGGGATCTTCACGTCCCGGGGCGTGGGGCTGCACGTGTTCTTCATATGCGGCACGGCACCGTTGCGGACGAGGCGGGAATACAGCTCGTCCGGCAGCCCATTGCCGCGGAATTCCACATTGAGGTGCCGCAGCATTTCGGTCTCGGCCAGGGTGAGTGACCGATTGGTGGCGTCCGGAACCGGCTGCAGGAGATTCTCCGGCAGGCCGAGCAGCGCCTCGAAGGTGCGCATCAGCCCGCCCCGGTCCCGGTCGTCCACCACGACCACGGTGACCCGCTCGGGACCGGTCGCCCGGGCCCAGCGCTCGACCAGCCGGTCGTGCCGGTGCCGCTGCCAGAAGCTCGGGTTCGGCTTCTCGTACGGCGGCTTGCGCAGCATGTGCTCCAGCCAGTCCGCGTAGCCCATGCGCAGTCCGTTCTGCACGTACTGCTGCCACTGCGAGGGCATGATCCGGACGAGCGGCCGCAGGGTGACCAGGACGTGCACGCGGTCGCCGCCGAGCTGCTCCACGATCCGGGCGATCGTGCCGTCGTCGGGGGCGTCGGCGAAGAACTCGCTGCTGATCACCGAGGTGCTGCCGCCGGTGGCCCGCACCTGCTCCAGCAGCCGGGTCCAGTGCCGGCCGGTGGGCCTGGTGTCGCCCATCATCGGGGGCCGGGCGCAGGCGGCGAGGGCGGCCTCCATCGGGTGCCGGGTGTGCGCGGGGAACGCCACGCCGTACGCCGGCAGCCGCTCCCTGGCGGCGAAGAGGGCGCCCTGGACGGCGGTGGTCCCGGTCTTGTGCGGGCCGATGTGCAGCAGCCGGGTGCCGGCGGGCAGGGGCTCGACGGCAGACGTGGGCGCGCGGTCCGCCGCCGCGGGCGGGGGTGTGGTCGTACAGTCCGTCTCCATGGGCAACGGACGGTAGGAGTGTCGCCTGAGGTAGGGCTGAGTGGAGCCTGGGACCCGGCTGAGTCCCAGGCTCGGGGGCGTCACACCAGCCGGACGCCCGGTTCGTCCGACTCCACCCGCAGCCGGGCCAGGGTGCTCGCCGTCGCCTGCGGCTTCAGCACCGTGTCGACGGCCCGCACCCGGGCGTCGATGCCGTCGCGGCGGATGTCGAACAGGTGGTAGCCGCGGTGGGCGTCGATGAACTTCCAGTGCGGGTTGTCCGCCATCAGCGGGTCCCACTGCCGGTGGAAGGCGTCCTGGTCCTGGTCGCCGCTGCTGGAGATGGAGGTGCCGACGAACTCGGCGCCGACCACGTCCGAGTCGGGGTCGGCGTAGTCGGTCCGCAGGTCGCTGATCATCGTCAGGTGGCGGTCGCCGCTCAGCACGACCGGGTTGCGGATGTCGGCGAACTCCTCCAGCAGGGCGTTGCGTTCGACCTGGTAGCCGTCCCAGGCGTCGTAGTACCAGAGCTTGCCGTCGCCGGGCAGCAGGTCGGTCTCCGCCATCATGATCTGCGAGGCGACGAGGTTCCAGCGGGCCGGGGAGTCGTACAGCCCGTCGAGCAGCCACTGCTTCTGCTCGGCGCCGAGCATGGTCTGCGCCGGCGCCTCGGCGCCCTCCTGCGTGGTGGCCTGGTCGCTGCGGTACTGCCGGGTGTCGAGCACGTTGAGCCGGGCCAGCCGGCCGAACTCCAGGCGGCGGTACATCTGGATGTGCGGGCCGGTGGGGACCGCGGTGGCACGCACCGGCATGTGCTCGTAGTACGCCTGGAAGGCCGCCGTCAGCCGGGCCACGAACTTGTCGTGCGGCTGCTTGTCGGGGTCCTGCGGGATCTCGCCGGCCCAGTCGTTGTCCACCTCGTGGTCGTCGAAGGTGACCACCCAGGGGGCGCTCGCGTGCATCGCGGCGAGGTCGGGGTCGGTCTTGTACTGGGCGTACCGGTTGCGGTACTGCACCAGGGTGTACGGCTCGCCCTTGCCCTCGTGCCGCCGTACGGCCGTCGCCGAGGGCGCGGACTCGTAGATGTAGTCACCGACGAAGAGCACGACATCGGGGTCCTGGGCGAGCATGTCGGCGTACGGCGTGAAGTAGCCGTGCTGCCAGTTCTGGCAGGAGGCGAGGGCGACGCGCAGGGAGCCGCCCCGCTGGTGCCGGTGGGGCGCGGTGCGGGTGCGGCCGGTGGGCGAGAGCTGGGTGCCGGCCCGGAAGCGGTACCAGTACGGGCGGTCCGGGCGCAGGCCGCGGACGTCCACGTGGACGCTGTGGCCGAGTTCCGGGCGGGCCTCGGCGGTGCCCCGGCGGGCGGTTCTGCGGAACCGCTCGTCCTCGGCGATCTCCCACTCCACGGGGAAGACGGCATCGGGCATGCCGCCTCCGTTCAGCGGGTCGGGCGCGAGTCTGGTCCACAGCACGACCCCGTCGGGCAGCGGATCGCCGGAGGCGACGCCGAGGGTGAAGACGCCGTCGGGGAGCGGGGTGCCGGCGGCGCGGGCGGTGCCGGGCAGCCACAACTGGGCGGAGGCCGCGGCCCCGAGGACGGCGGCCCCGGCGGTCAGAAAGCGGCGGCGGTCGGGCGATGGTGCGGTCATGCGCTGACTCCCTTTGCCACAGTGGCCACTTGGACAGGTGTGTCGGACAGTCGGAAGTTCCCACGGCCGGACGGTCCGCCTGCTGAACCAAGCGCATCGCGAGCATGACAAATAGGGAGACAACAGGAGACCCGTTGCGGCACGAGAAAACCGTCGCGCCACAACGGATCTGACGGTAGATCGGAATCCGCCCCGCCACTGACGCCCACCGGCGTGTCGCACGCTCTCCTGAGGGGCCGTCAGCCGCGGGACCGTGCACCGGACCAGGCCGGGGCGGCGCACGCACCGGCCCCGGTGGCCGGGCCGACGATTGTCCGGAAAAAGCGAATGAAAGGGAGCCGGCCGGGGAAGGCCCGGCCGGGGCCGCCGGTGACCAGCCGGTCCCGCACCGCGAAAACGCGACGCGGAGAGGACCGGGGTCCTCTCCGCGTCGTACCGTCAGCGCACCGCGGGCTCAGCCGCGGCCGGGCAGCGCCCGCCGAGCCCTACTCGAACGGGTTGAACTCGTCGAACTCCCGCAGTGCCTCGTCGCGCTCCGCCTGCTTGTCCCGCCGGCGCTGTGCCGCGGGCCGGGGCTCGTCCAAGCGGTGGTCCTCGCCGCGGCGGCCGAGCATCTCGGCGCCGGCCATGACCGTCGGCTCCCAGTCGAAGACGACCGCGTTCTCCTCGGGGCCGATGGCCACGCCGTCGCCCGAGCGAGCGCCCGCCTTCATCAGCTGCTCCTCCACACCGAGGCGGTTGAGCCGGTCGGCGAGGTAGCCGACGGCCTCGTCGTTGTTGAAGTCGGTCTGGCGCACCCAGCGCTCCGGCTTCTCGCCGCGCACCCGGAACAGCGGCTCGCCGCCGACATCCTCGCGTACGACGGTGAAGCCCGCGTCGTCCACGGCCTTGGGCCGGATGACGATCCGGGTCGCCTCCTCCTTCGGCTTGGCGGCACGCGCGGTGGAGACCAGCTCGCCGAGGGCGAAGGACAGCTCGCGCAGCCCGATGTGCGCCACGGCCGACACCTCGAAGACCCGGTAGCCGCGGGCCTCCAGGTCGGGGCGGACCATCTCGGCGAGGTCCTTGCCGTCCGGCACGTCGACCTTGTTCAGGACGACGATCCGGGGACGGTTGTCGAGCCCGCCGTACTGCCGCAGCTCCTCCTCGATGATGTCGAGGTCGGAGACCGGGTCGCGGTCGGACTCCAGCGTCGCGGTGTCCAGCACGTGCACCAGCACGCTGCACCGCTCCACGTGCCGCAGGAACTCCAGGCCCAGGCCCCTGCCCTGGCTGGCGCCCGGGATCAGGCCGGGCACGTCGGCGATGGTGTAGACGGTGGAGCCGGCGGTGACCACGCCCAGGTTCGGGACCAGCGTGGTGAACGGGTAGTCGGCGATCTTCGGCTTGGCCGCGCTCAGGACGGAGATGAGCGAGGACTTGCCGGCGCTCGGGTAGCCGACGAGGGCCACGTCGGCGACGGTCTTCAGCTCCAGGACGATGTCCTGGACGTCCCCGGGCTCGCCGAGCAGCGCGAAACCGGGCGCCTTGCGGCGGGCGGAGGCCAGCGCCGCGTTGCCGAGGCCGCCCCGGCCGCCCTGCGCGGCGATGAACGAGGTGCCGTGGCCGACCAGGTCGGCGAGCACGTTGCCCGCCTTGTCCAGGACGACCGTGCCGTCCGGCACCGGCAGGATCAGGTCCTGGCCGTCCTTGCCGGAGCGGTTGCCGCCCTCGCCGGGCTTGCCGTTGGTGGCCTTGCGGTGCGGGGAGTGGTGGTAGTCCAGCAGCGTCGTGACCGACTGGTCGACGGTCAGGATGACGTCTCCGCCCCGGCCGCCGTTGCCGCCGTCGGGGCCGCCGAGCGGCTTGAACTTCTCACGGTGGACGGAGGCACAGCCGTGGCCTCCGTTACCCGCGGCGACGTGCAGCTCGACGCGGTCCACGAAGGTGGTCATGGTTCGGTGCCTCCTGGGGATCCCCCCGGCCGGGCCGGGGGCGTACGGGTGTGTCTTGTGGGGGTAACACGCGAAAGGCGGACCCGCCTTCCCGACCGGGAAGTGAGGTCCGCCTCGCGAAAGCGTTCAGCGCGTGAATCAGACGATTCAGGCGACCGGAACGATGTTCACGACCTTGCGGCCGCGGTGGGTACCGAACTCCACCGCACCGGCCTGCAGCGCGAACAGCGTGTCGTCGCCGCCGCGGCCGACACCGGCGCCGGGGTGGAAGTGGGTGCCACGCTGGCGGACCAGGATCTCACCCGCGTTGACGACCTGACCGCCGAAGCGCTTCACGCCGAGCCGCTGGGCGTTGGAGTCGCGACCGTTCCGGGTGGACGATGCGCCCTTCTTGTGTGCCATTTCTCCTCAGTCCCTTACTTCGCAGCCGTGGGGATCGACGTGACCTTGATCGCCGTGTACTGCTGGCGGTGGCCCTGCCGACGGCGGTAGCCGGTCTTGTTCTTGTAGCGCAGAATGTCGATCTTCTGGCCCTTGTGGTGGTCCACGACCTCGGCCTGGACCTTGATGCCGGCCAGCACCCACGGGTCGCTGGTCACGGAGTCGCCGTCGACAACGAGCAGGGTCGAGAGCTCGACCGTGTCGCCAACCTTGGCAGTGGAAATCTTGTCAACCTCAACGATGTCGCCGACAGCAACCTTGTGCTGGCGACCACCGCTGCGCACGATGGCGTACACGCGGATCTCACTTTCGCTCGAAGAAACGGCACCCCCGCAGGCCAGTCGTCCAGGAAGACCACGGACGACCTCTCCCGGCCCGCCATGCGTCCGGAAGGAAGAGGTTTACGGGGATGTGGCGTGTTCAGTGGACACGCCGACGGTCAAGGTTACGGGGCCACGGGCGAGGGGGTCAAACCGGGCCCCGGGGGTGTGCGGCCGGTCACTCGGGACGGGCCCCACCGGTGTGCGGCCGGTCACGTGAACCGGCCGCACACCGCGGGCGTCAGCCCTCGTCGCCGGCGGTGGAGACCGTGGTGGTCTTCTTCGCCGTCGACTTCGCGGCGGCCGTCTTGGCGGTCTTGGCCGCCTTCTTGGCCGTCGTCTTCTTCGCGGCCGTCTTCTTGGCCGCGGTCTTCTTGGCGGTGGCGGCCGTCTTCTTCGCCGCCGTCTTCTTGGCGGCGGTCTTGCGGACCGCCTTCTTGGCCGGAGCGGTGGCCTCGGCCGCCTCCTCGGCCGTCACCTCGCCCGCCGGGGCCTGCGCGGCCGCCTCGGACGGGGCGGCTTCAGCCGGTGCCGCCTCGGCCGCCTCCGGCGCGGCCGCCGGGACGACCACGACGGCCGCCTCCTCGGGCGCGGTCGGCGCGGTGGCCTTGCGCACCGCACGGCGCCGCGGGCGGGCCGGGGCGGCGGCGCTCTCGGCCTCCGCCGGCTGCTCGGCCGGGGCCTCGGCGACCGGGGCCTCCGCGGCCGGAGCGGGCTGCTCCGCCGGCGCCTCGGCCGCGTGCTCGGTCTCCGGCACCGTCACCACGGCCGCCTCGGCACCCTCGGGAGAGCCGGCCGGGGCCGACACCTTCCGGGTCGCCCGACGGCGCGTACGGCCCTTGGGCGCGGCCTCCTCGGCGGCGGGGGCCTCGGCCTGCGGCGCCGGAACCACCTGGTCCTCGGCGGCCACCGGCTCGGCCAGCGCCTCCGCGGCCGGCTCCGGCTGCACCGGGCGCGCCGCCGCCTCCTCGGCGGTGACGTCCTGGGCGGTCGGAACCTGGGCCTGCGCGGCCTGCTCGGCCACCGGGGCCTGCTCGCCCGCCGGGGCCTCCGCCTTGGCGGCCCGCTCGGCCCTGGGTGCCCGCTCGGCCTTCGGCGCACGCTCCGCCTTCGGCGCGCCCGCAGGAGCCGACGCCCGGCGGCTGGCCCGGCGGCGCGTACGGCCACGGCCGGCCGCCGCCTCCGCCTCGGCGACGCTGCTGTACAGCTCCTCGTCCGGCGCGAACTCGGGCGCCGGCAGGGACACCGGCTCGGCGGCCTCGGCGGCCACCTCCGCCGCGGTCTCCACCTCGGGCTCGACGGCCTCGCCGGTCTCCACGGCCACGGCGGCCGTCTCGTGCACGTGCTCGTGCACCGGCTCCGGCGCCTCGCCGCGGCCGCCGCGCTTCTTGCGCTTGCCGCCGCCGCCGTTCGCGGTGGCCTGGTCCAGGTGGACGATGACACCGCGGCCGTTGCAGTGGACGCAGGTCTCGGAGAAGGACTCCAGCAGGCCCTGGCCGACCCGCTTGCGGGTCATCTGCACCAGGCCCAGCGAGGTCACCTCGGCCACCTGGTGCTTCGTACGGTCGCGGCCCAGGCACTCCAGCAGGCGGCGCAGCACCAGGTCCCGGTTGGACTCCAGGACCATGTCGATGAAGTCGATCACGATGATGCCGCCGAGGTCGCGCAGCCGCAGCTGGCGCACGATCTCCTCGGCCGCCTCCAGGTTGTTCCTGGTGACCGTCTCCTCCAGGTTGCCGCCCTGGCCGGTGAACTTGCCGGTGTTGACGTCGATGACGACCATCGCCTCGGTCCGGTCGATCACCAGCGAACCGCCGCTGGGCAGCCAGACCTTGCGGTCCAGCGCCTTGGCGAGCTGCTCGTCGATCCGGTAGGTGGCGAAGACGTCGACCTCGCTCGTCCACCGCGACAGCCGGCCGGCCAGGTCCGGGGCGACGTGCGAGACGTAGCCGTGGATCGTCTGCCAGGCCTCGTCACCGCTGACGATGACCTTGGAGAAGTCCTCGTTGAAGATGTCGCGCACGACCCGGACGGTCATGTCCGGCTCGCCGTACAGCAGCGTCGGCGCGCTGCCGCCGTTCTTGGCCTTCTTCTGGATCTCCTCCCACTGCGCCTGGAGCCGTTCGACGTCGCGGCGCAGCTCGTCCTCGCTCGCGCCCTCGGCGGCGGTGCGCACGATGACGCCCGCGTCCTCGGGGACGATCTTCTTGAGGATGGTCTTCAGCCGGGCCCGCTCGGTGTCGGGCAGCTTGCGGCTGATGCCGGTCATCGAACCCTCGGGAACGTACACGAGGTAGCGGCCCGGCAGGGAGACCTGGCTGGTCAGACGCGCGCCCTTGTGACCGATCGGGTCCTTCGTGACCTGCACGAGCACGGACTGGCCGGACTTCAGCGCGGCCTCGATGCGCCGCGGCCCGTTGGCCATGCCCAGCGCCTCGAAGTTGACCTCACCGGCGTACAGCACGGCGTTGCGGCCCTTGCCGATGTCGATGAAGGCGGCCTCCATCGACGGCAGCACGTTCTGGACCTTGCCCAGGTAGACGTTGCCGACGTACGAGGTCGACTGCTCCTTGTTGACGTAGTGCTCGACGAGCACGCCGTCCTCCAGGACACCGATCTGCGTACGGTCGCCGTGCTGGCGGACCACCATCACGCGCTCGACGGCCTCGCGGCGGGCCAGGAACTCGGCCTCGGTGATGATCGGAACGCGCCGGCGGCCCTGCTCACGGCCTTCCCGGCGGCGCTGCTTCTTGGCCTCCAGACGGGTCGAGCCCTTGATGGACTGCACCTCGTCGGACGGCTCGCTGGCCTTGCGCGGCTCGCGGACCTTGACGACCGTGCGCTCCGGGTCGTCGTCGGACGGCTCGGCGTCGGCGGCGGTGTCACCGGCCCGGCGCCGGCGGCGGCGACGCCGGCGGCTGCTGGTGCTGGAAGCGGACTCCTCGGAGCGGCCCTCCTCGGCGTCCTCCTCCTCCTGCTCGGCGGTGTCCTCGGCGTCCTGCGCGGCCTGTTCGGCGGCCAGTTCGTCGCCCTCGGCGTCCACGCCCTCGCCGGACTCGCCGTCGGCCGCGTCACCGCGCCGGCGACGGCGTCCGCCACGGCGGCGCCGGCGGCGCGAGCCGGACTCCTCGAAGCCCTCGGCGCCCTCGGTCTCGTCGCCCTCCTCGCCCTCGGCGAGGTCCTCGGCCGACTCGGGGGCCTCCTCGGCCTCCTCCTCTTCCACGGCGGCGGCCTCGGCCGGGCGGGTCTCCTCGGCGGCGGCACGGCGGCGCCGGCGCCGGCGGGTGCCGGTCTCGGCGCGCTCCTCCGCGTACTCCTCGGGCTCCTCCACCTCGGCGGCCTCCGCGGCGGCCTCGGCAGCGGCCCGCTCCGGGGTCTGGAACTTGGGCTCGGCGAAGACCGGCGGCTGGAAGACGGCGACGGCGGGGCGGGCGGGCCGGCGCGGGCCATCGGCCTCGTCGGCCTCCGCGGCGGCGGGCCGGGCCGGGCGGGCGGGCTCGGCGAACCCGGACGCGGCGCGGACCACCCGGCGGCGGGACCGGCGCGGCGTCCCCGCCTCGGCCTCGGCCTCGGCGGCGGCCTGCGGTGCCTGAGCGGCGGGAGCCGGCTCGGTGGTGTGCGTGGTCGCGGGGACCTCCGGGGCGGGGGTGGTCACCGCGGCATCCTCTTCCTGGCCGGCCTCGGCGGCCACGGCTTCCTCGGTGACGGGCGCGGACACCCGGCGGGTGGCGCGACGGCGCGTACGGCCCTTGGGAGCGGCCTCCTCGGCGGCGGGAACCTCGGGCTCCGCGGCGGCGGCCGGCGCCTCCACGACGGCAGCCTCCTCCGGCTCCGCGGCGGCGGGGGCCTGCTCGGCCTCGCCGGCCGCGGGCGCACCGGCGGGCGCGGACACCCGGCGGGTGGCGCGACGGCGCGTACGGCCCTTGGGAGCCGCATCCTCGGCGGCGGCCTCGGGCTCCGCGGCGGCGGCCGGCGCCTCCGGCTCCACGGCGGCGGGAGCCTCGTCGGCGGCCTGCGGCGCGGCGGCCGGGGCCTCGGCGGCCTTCGGCGCGCCGGCGCGCCGGGCGGCACGGCGACGCGGACGCGGGGCCGGGGCCTCCTCGGCGGGGGTCTCCTCGGCGGCGGGCGCGGGGGCGGCGGCCTCTTCGGCCTCGGTCTGCGAAGCGGGCGCGGCGGCCGGGACGACGGTCTCGGCGGCCTCGGCGGACGCGGGCGCCCCGGTGGGCGCGGAGGCCCGGCGGACGGCACGGCGACGCGGACGCGCGGCCGGGGCCTCCTCGGCGGCGGGCGCCGGAGCGGCGGCCTCCGCGGCGGCGGGCACCTCCGTCACGGCGGCCTCGGCGGTCGCAGCGGTCGCAGCGGCCTCGGCGGCGGCGGTCTCGGCGGCGGTCGGCGCGGAGACGCTGCGCGTGGCCCGGCGCCGGGTGCGGCGCGGAGCGGCTTCCTCGCCGGTGACGACCGCGCCGGCCTCGGCCACGGCGGTCTTCTCCGGCTCGCCGGCGGCCGGGACGACGGTCTCGGCGGCCTCGGCGGAGGTCGGCGATCCGGTGGGCGCGGAGGCCCGGCGGGCGACCCGGCGACGCGGACGCGCGGCGGGAGCGGCCTCCTCGGCGGCGGGCGCCGCAGCGGCCTCTTCGGCCTCGGTGACCTCGACGGCCTCGACGTCCTCGGTCACTTCGGCGACCTCGTCGGCATCGGCGGCCGGTATGGCCGGCACGGTGACCTCGGCGGGCGCCTCGGCGGCCGCGGCGGGCGGGCCCGCCGGGCGAGAGGCGGCACGGCGACGCCTGCGCGGCGGCAGGGTGTCGCTGGGGGTGTTGAGTTCGGAACCCTCGGTGGGTTCGGTCGGCTCGAGCATGCGGGCGTTTCTCCCGTCAGGCTCCCGGGCGCCGCACCTGGTCCGGCGCCGGCCTCTGGAGGCCGTCCGCCGTTGACGTCCGCGGCCCGCGCGATGCGCGATGGCCGCCGTCCGGGGCGCGGGCGCCGCACGGGAGCACTCTGTGTCCTGTCTCGCCGGTTCCGTACGCCTTGTCGGTACGGCCTGGCGAAAGTCTTCTGGTCGGTGCGCTGCCCGACCCAGGTGGCTCCCGAGTACGAGGGCGGCGCTACGACGTCCGTCCCTACGCGGGACCTTCCGGCGTCGGCGCCGTCGCGGCGGCGGCCGGCTGGGCCGTCAGGGCCCCGGCAGCCTCGCGGTCGGGCGCGAGCGGGTCGGTCACCGTGCCGGTCTCTTCATCGAACAGCCCCTGCGCCAGCCTGGTCACCGCTGCGGGGACCGGCGGCGCCAGGTCGGCCACGGCGCGGAGACCGGACAGGACGTCGTCGGGTCGTACGGCAGGCGTCACGTGCCGAACAACCAGCCGCAGTATCGCACAGGGCTGGTCCGTCGGCCTATCAGCCGGCGCACCGTGCGTCTCCAGGCTCACCACGGCCGGGCGGGCGTCGAAGGTGCGGACGCCGTTCTTGGTCATGCGCTGCACCTCGACGGTGTCGGCCCCGGTGAAGGCCTCGACCGCACGCCGGGCGTCGGCCGGGTCGACGCCGTCCAGCCGCAGCTCCCACACGGAGGCCGTCAGCCGGTCGGCGAGACCCGAGGTCCGCGCCTCGACCGCCTCGACGACGTCGAGCCCGGCGGGCAGCGACTCGTCGAGGAGGACGCGCAGGGTCTCGGGATCGCGCGCTTCGGTGAGCGCGATCTCCAGGTACTCCGCCTCGCTGCCCGTGCCGGTGGGTGCGGCATTGGCGTACGACACCTTCGGGTGCGGCGTGAACCCGGCCGAGTAGGCCATGGGCACCTCGGCGCGGCGCAGCGCCCGCTCGAAGGCGCGCTGGAAGTCTCGGTGGCTGGTGAACCTCAGGCGGCCGCGCTTGGTGTAGCGCAGTCGGATGCGCTGCACCGCGGGTGCGGGCGGCGGGCCTTCGGGCTGTCGCTTGCCCAGTGTCCTAGTCCTTCGTGAGAGCGGTCGTACTCCTACCAAGAGTACGTGTGTCGTGGCCCGAGGGTTCCCGCCGGTCCACCGGCGCCGGTTGCCGGGCCTCGCCGAACAGCATGCGCCGCACGTCGGCGCGGGCCTGTCGCACCGTGGCGCGGGCCGAGGCCAGCACCTCGCGCGAGACCCGGCCCACCGCGCGCACCCCGTCGGCGACGGGCCGCAGGACGGCGTCCCGTACGACGTGCCCGACCGGGGTGAGGACACTCCGGTACACCCAGCGCACCGGCTCCACGAAGATCCACCGGAAGAGGGTCCCGAGCGCCCTCCCGACGGCCCGGGAGATCCGCCCGGCGACCCGCCAGGCGTGTCCGAGCGCGTCGCCGACCTCGCGCGCGACGACCGCGAGGAACCGGCCGACGGGCGCCAGCACCCAGCGCCACAGGGCGAGCGCGGGCAGCACGAACAGGACGCGGGCGGTCCAGTACAGGGCGAGGCCGGCGCCGGTGCCGAGCACGCCCAGCAGCCACCCGAGTCCCCGTACGCACCAGGCGACGGCCCGGCCGACGGGGGCGAGGAGCCAGGTGTACAGCCAGCGCGCGGGTACGACGAGCAGATACCGCACCAGCCAGGCGACGGCGGTGTACACGCCGAGCCCGACGGCGGCCAGCACCGCGCCGACGCCCTTCAGCAGCCAGGTCAGCGCATGCCCGACCGGGGTGAGCACGCGCGCGTACACCCACCCGAACCCGGCGCCCACCCCGCGCGCGAGCCAGGCGAGGGCCTGCCCGACGGGGGTGAGGACGTACCGGTGGAGCCACCCGGCCGGTACGACGACGAAAACGGTGCCGAGCCAGCCCAGCGCCCGGCCGGCGGGGACCAGGACGTACCGCCACAGGCCCACGAACGGCCAGACGAACACGGCCTTGCCGGCCCACAGCAGTGCCCGCCCGAACGGCCGGAGCACGGTGTCCCGGAGGAACCGCCCGGTGACGACGAGCGCGTCCCAGACCATGCGCACCGGCACGACCAGCACCAGGACGACGATCCGCACCGGCAGGCGGATGGCGACGACGAGGCATCCCTCGGGCGGGGACGGCGCGGGTGGCGGCTTCTGGAGGTCCATACCGTGCTAGACGCACGGGCCGCCCGTCCGGATCCGGCCATGTCGAAAACGTGTCCCGCCGTCCCGCGTGTCCGCGCTCGTCGGCGTCACGCGCCCGCCCGCACCACGCGCGCCTTGTACGACTCCGGATAGCGCTCGGTGAACTTCACGGCCGCCACCAGCAGGACGACGGGGACGACCCAGTTGAACCAGTCGTCCTGGGCGGGGTAGCGGACGGCCAGCCAGGTCGAGACCGTCATCAACGCGAAGGCCAGCCCCCACACGGCCGTCAGCACCCTGTTGACGTGCCGGAAGACGGGCGAGTCCCACACCTCCCGGCGTGTCTGCTCGCGGGCGTACTGCGCGGTGAACGGGTCGGTGAGCAGCGAGCCGAGCGCCACGACGGCCACCAGCCCGTTGGAGACGACCTGCGCGTACGTCTCCAGCCAGGCGAGCTGCCCGCGGCCGAGGGCCAGCGCGAGGACGGAGAGCACGGCGAAGAACACGATGCCGGTCATGTCGAGGACCCGGAGCCTGCCGTGCAGCATGTCCTGTCCTGACAGGACGATCGAGGCGACCAGGGCGGCGAGTGCCGCGTACTCCCAGGTACTGGGGCTGGCGATCACCCCGAAGATGATCCACGGTGCGAACGAGAAGAAGATGCCGCCGGTGCCGACGGGCTTCTTGGCGGGTGCCTTCGCCGCCGTCTGCTGAGCCATGGCAGCTCCTCCCGTCGGATCCCGAGGCCCGCTCCCCTCCCATCGTGCCGCCGCGGGGCCGGGTGCCGCCTGTCGTGCGAGGCCGGGCGGAAGTGCGGGCGGGCGAAGTGCGGGGCGGGCGGAAGCCTTCTAGCGTGAACGTGCGGTGCGGTGCGGTGCGGACGGTCGAGGGGTGCCGGAACGGCCTGTCCTGGAGCCGCCATGACCTACCGCTTCAGCGCGAACGAGCAGTTCGACTACGAGATCCGGCTCGCCCTGGGCTCGGGCTGGCGGCAGGGCGCCGATGTGGGCGAGGTCCTGGCCACCGCCTCCGCCGTGGCGGACGGGGACGGCGAGACCTGGTGCACGGCCTGGGCGGAGCTGGCCCGCGGGGTCCGGGAGCGGGCCGAACGCGCCGCGGCCGAGGGGCGGACGGTGAGCGCGCGGGACGGCTGGCTGCGTGCCGCCGGGTACTCCGGCACCGCCCTGGTGGGCGTGGACGCGGCCGCCGATCCCGAAAAACGGCTGGCCGAGGTGTTTGCCGAGCACCGCGCGTGCTTCGACCGCTTCCTCGGGGCCTGGGACCCGCCCGCCGAGCCGGTGTCGATCCCGTACGAGGACACGTCCCTGCCCGGCTACCTGGTCGGCCCCTCGGGCGGGTCCGGCCCGCTGCCCACGCTGATCGTCAACAACGGCAGCGACGGCCCGATCAGCTCCGCCTGGACGCTGCTCGGCGCCCCGGCGGTGGCCCGCGGCTACCGCGTCCTGCTCTTCGACGGCCCGGGCCAGCAGTCGATGCTCTTCGAGCGGGGGGTGACCTTCCGGCCCGACTGGGAGAACGTGATCACCCCGGTCGTCGACTTCCTCCTCGCCCGCCCCGGCACCGACCCCCGGCGGCTCGCCCTGGCCGGCATCAGCCAGGCCGGGTACTGGGTTCCGCGCTCGCTCGCCTTCGAGCACCGGATCGCCGCCGCGGTCGCCGACCCGGGGGTGGTCCGGGTGGCGGACAGCTGGTGGCACAACCTCGGCCCCGACCTGCGCACCCTGTGGGAGTCCGGCGACCGTGCCGCCTTCGACGGCTTCATGGCGGAGGGCCTGCGCCGGGATCCGGCCCTGGCCACCCTGTGGCGCTGGCGCGCCAAGCCGTACGGCGTCGACTCGCCGTTCGACCTGCTGACGGAGGTCTCCCGGTACGACGTCACGCCCGTCGCCGGCCGGATCACCACCCCGCTGCTGATCACCGATCCGGACGGCGAGCACTTCTGGCCGGGCGCGGCACAGGAGTTGTACGACCTCCTGCCCGGCCCGAAGCAGCTGGTGCGCTTCACCGAGGAGGAGGGGGCGCATCTGCACTGCGAGCCGATGGGCCGCGCGCTGTTCGAGCAGCGGGTCTTCGACTGGCTGGACGGCCGCCTGACCCGGTCGGACGGCTAGCGGGCGGCCGGCGGACGGCCGGCGGACGGCGCCTCAGGAGGCGCTGTCGCGCCGCCAGTTGCTGCGAACGGGTGACCGTGGGTAAAGGGTGCCCCATCAGACGGCAGCGATTGCTCTGATATGAGGATAAAACGCCTCATTCGGCTCGTACGGGTCGGCCGGTGCCGCGCGCTCAGGTCACGCTCGCACTGGAGTCCGGGCCCCCCGGACCGCCGTCCGGGTCCCGCCCGGACCGCTTCGACTCAAGGAGCACTGCATGAGTCCTGAGTACAGGGCCTCGCGGCTCGGGCCGGTGGCCCGGGCGCGGTTCAAGCAGGCCGGGATGCTTACCTCCCTCACCCTCGCGCTGACGGCCGGACTGGCCTCGCCGGCCGTGGCGGCCGGCCGCGCCGTCACCGATCACACGCCGACCGCCATGCGGGGCGGCGGCCACGACTGCGACGATCCCCGCGACGATCCGAAGACGACCACGGGCCCGACCGGCGGAGACCACGAGGGATGCCGGGGCGCGACCGGTGCGACGGGTGCGACGGGTGCGACCGGTGCCACGGGCGCCACAGGTGCGACGGGCGCCACGGGTGCCACCGGCGCCACGGGTGCGACCGGCGCCACGGGTGCGACCGGTCCGTGCGCCGACATCGACGCCAGCCAGGACAGCAACAACTTCGAACTGCGGGCCGCCCTCACCGGCTCCAACCCCGCCAGGGCCTACGCGGGCATCCGTGACCTCACGACGGCGACTCCCGGACCCTTCCTGTGGACCGACCTCAGCACGCACCCCAACTACCCGCAGAACGCCTGCGGCATCGCCCTCGCCCAGCACAGCCAGGGCAACCAGGCGGAAGGCGACCTGAGGGTCGACGTCGTGACCACCACGGGCGCCGTCTACGAGACCACCTGTCAGGTCGTCACCAGCAACCGCACCCTGAACTGCGACAACAATCCCTGGGTCCTCGTGAACAGACAGCCGGCCCCCGGCGCCGTGAACGGCGGGACCATCGTCCCGTAGCGCATGACGTATGAGGAGTGTCCGGCACGTCATTGCCGGCTGCCGGACACCCCTTGCGCTTGAATTCACGAGCCGGTCCTTTCTGCCAGGGAAAAGAAAGAGCCCATGAAAACGGTCTGCCTCAATATGATCGTCAAGGACGAGGCACATGTGATCCGCCGTTGCCTCGAATCCGTACGCCCCCTTGTCGACACCTGGGTGATCCTTGACACGGGCTCGACCGACGGGACCCAGGACGTCATCCGCGACACGCTCGCCGACCTGCCCGGCACGCTCTGCGAAAGCCCCTGGAAAGGCTTCGACCTCAGCCGTACGGAGGCGATCGAACGGGCCCGGGACCAGGCCCGCTACCTGCTGTTCATCGACGCCGACGACGTGCTGGAGACCGACCCCGGCTTCACGATGCCGGAGCTGACCCACGACTGCTACGACGTCGAGGTGCGCCACGGCCCCGTCGTCCACTGGCGCCCGACACTGGTCTCGACCCGGCTGCCCTGGCGCTACGTCGGCGTCCTGCACGAATACCTGGAATGCGACGCACGGTTCAGCCGCGCGACGCTGCCCGGCGTCCGCATGGTCATTCTGGGCGGCGGCGGACGCCAGCAGGGCGACCAGCGCAGAAAATACCTGCGCGACGCCGCCGTCCTGAAAGACGGACTCGCCAAGGAACCCGAGAACACCCGCTACGTCTTCTATCTCGCCCAGAGCTGGCGCGACGCCGGCGAACCCGCGAAGGCACTCGCCGCCTACGACCGCCGCGCGGCCATGGGCGGCTTCGCCGAGGAGGTGTTCTGCGCCCGGCTCTACGCGGCCCGGCTCGCCCAGAGCCTCAAGCGCAAGACGTCCGAGGTCATGGCCCGCTTCCTGGACGCCCACGCGTACCGGCCCACCCGCGCCGAACCGCTCGGCGAACTCGCCCGCCTCTGCCGCGTCCAGGGAGAGCGCTGGCCGCTCGCCTACCTGTACGCCCGGCGCGCGGTGGAGATCCCGCGCCCCGCCGACATCCTGTTCGTCGAGCACGCCTGGTACGACTGGCAAGCCCTGGACGAGCTGGCGGTGTCGGCGTACTGGATGGGCTCCTACCGTGAGTCCCTGGAGTGCTGCGAGCGCCTCCTGGACGGCGGCAGACTGCCCGAGGCCGAGCGCGAACGGGTCCTCGCCAACCGCGACTTCGCCCGCACCCGGCTGGCCGCAGGAGCCCCCCGCCCCCAGCCGGCATGAAACCGGGCTCCACGGAAAGGGACCGAAGTGGCGCCGCAGCGCCGCCAGGAGGCCGCTGCATCGCCGATGGGTACGAGGGTGCCGTGGCGTTGTCGTGGTGGGACCGGAAGGCGAGGTGGTATGGCGCGTACGCGTGCGGACGCGAGGACCAGGCATCCCCGGCATGAGCGCAGGGGGGAGGCACGGCTGCCGGCAGTGGTGGCGACGCTTGCCGCAATCGCTCTGTACCTGTTCCTGCCGCAACGGTTGCTGATCGCTCCCCGTTACGTGCTCCCCGCCCTGGAATGTCTGCTGCTCATTCCGCTCATCGCGATCAACCCGAAACGTCTGACCCGGCAGACGAAAGCCTTCCGGGTGCTCTCGCTGACGCTCGTGGCCGTCATTGCGGTCAGCAATCTCGTGGCGCTGACCATCCTGATCCATGAACTGGTGTACGCCGGCGTGAAGGACGGCCGCTCCCTGCTGGTGGCGGCGCTGCAGGTCTGGCTCACCAACATCATCGTCTTCGGTCTGGCCTACTGGGAGCTGGATCGGGGCGGCCCGGTCAGCCGCACCCAGGTGCCCCGCTCCGCTTTGCCCCTGGCGGACTTCCGTTTCTCGCAGGACGAGAACGACGACGCCGTCCAGGAAGTCGCCGACGGCGCCAGCGGCACCTCCGACTGGGTTCCCACCCTCATCGACTACCTGTACGTGTCCGTCACCAACTCCACGGCCTTCAGCCCCACGGACACCATGCCGCTGTCGACCCGCGCCAAAGTCATGATGACCGTTCAGAGCGTCTCCGCCCTCCTGACCTCGCTGCTCGTGATCGCGCGAGCCGTCAGCATCCTGCACTGACCGCCATCAAGGCAGCGAGTCCCGATCGTTCGCCGTCCGGCTGCGCCGGAGTTGCCGCACTCAACCGCACGTGCATGCCCGACAGTTCGTCACGGCAACACCGTCATCCCCACCGAGCGACGTACGGGGTGACTCGGTGGCTCACTCGCTCGGATGCGCTCGGCGAGCAACTGCTCGCGGGAGTGTGCATGGTGAGTTCATGAACACAACACCTCACTCCAAGAAGATCGTTTCCCGGATTCCGCGAGTATTCGCGGTGAGCGTCGCCGTGGGCATCGCTTGTGCGGCGGGGGTGGCAACCGCCACATCCGCCGTGGCCGCAACGCCCGCCACGCACGCCGTCACCAAGGCCAGCCCCGTCTACGGCGGTCACGGTGGCGGCGGCGACGGCGACGAGTTCCAGTGCGGGAACGGCCTCCTCCCCATCCTCAACTTCTGCAACTGACGGACAGGCAACAGCCGTTCCTGCCCGTACCACACAACTGCACAGGTGAACTCCATCCAACTCAGGGCGGTCGGGAACCGGGGCAGGGCCCCTCTTCCCGACCGCCCTGCCGACCGCATCCCACGGTCCGCGGTGACGTCCGGGGTGCGCCAGCCAATGCCCTCCGGGATCCCGACGTCCCGGGCCAGGCAAGGCTCGGCTACGGGCGCTGGATCGTCCCGTCCGCCGAGATGTGCGCCGCGTGCGGACCGAAGTCCTCCTCCGACACATCGCCGACGAGGTCGATCCCGTCGCCGCCCGATTCCGGTGTGCCTGGCTCCACGATCCGGGTCGGGCGCAGGCACCCCGACACGTAGGTGCCGTCGGCGCGGAGGGTGACTTGCAGCACGCCGCTGGTGGCAGACCGAGGGTGATCGGGCGGTGACGCTGCATGGTCTTCTGCCCCTCGCACCGCTGCTGGGCACGTCGTCGGCCAGACTTGACCACCAGCTCATGCTAAGAAGAACACACCCCTCCTTCGCGGAGATCGGTCACTGGCGTGTTCGCCGACGACCCGCGTTCTTGACCGTCAGAGGCAGCAGCTTTTTGCCCGTGGGGCCGACGGGATGCGGGTGTCCATCTGCGGACAAGGCAGCACTATGCAGGAGCCCCCTGTCGTCACTCCACTTCGATGCCGTACTCCTGGACGAGCTGCTCCAGCCCCCCTGTGTACCCCTTCCCTCCGAGCACGAAGTCCCAGTCTCCATTGGGCCTGTGCCGGAAGGAGCCGAGCACCAATGCGGTCTCGCCGGAGCGGCCGTCGGAGACCTCAAGCCGACCGAGCTCAGTCATTGCCGGGTCCAGCAATCGGATGCATGCATCGGTGAATCCGGACAGGTCGGCTTGCGGGTTCACCTCCGGGTCGACGGCCGCCACGAGAACGAGCCGATCAGCCGCTTCCGGCAACGCGTCGAAGGAAACACGGAGCGCCGCCTTGTCCGGCGCCGCAGCCGGCACTGCGCGTACCGAACCGTCCGGAGTCCGCGGATTGTTGAAGAAGACGAAGTGGTCTTCACTCAGGACTCGATTGCCACGGCAGACAAGAGCGCATACGTCCAGTGCGACACCGCCGGACCAAACCATGCCCAGGACATTGTGGTCGTCGGGCGCTGTTGCAGGACGGGACGGCGACGGCTGCGCGGGAATCGGCCGTCCCCCCTCCCCCAGGCGCCCACGAAGCCCGTGCCGGTGCAACAGGTCGACGAGCTCACCGCCCGATATGAGCTCCAAGGGCTTACCCCGAGCGAAGGTGTGTGAGCCGGGGCCGAAGCCCGCCGTGGTCACCAGCACTCCCTTGTTGGCGCCGACGTCCTGGACCGTTCCGTACAGGTCACGCACCGCGGTGGGCGGCACTGTGCTGCGGTAGCGCTTCACCTGTACGACGATCTTGCCGCCTCGGATGGGCGTCGGGTCCAGCGCGTCGACGTCCACGCCGCCGTCATTCGAGCGCTGGGTCGTCACAGCCTGCATCCCCATGGCGCGGAACAGGTCGGCAACGAGTGACTCGAACTCGATCGGATCCATTTCGAACAGATCCGGTTCCTCATCACCGCCGTGGGTGACGACATGATTTCCGACGTCCTCAGGCTTTCGGCCCGGGCGTACGGAGGTGAGCTGATCAGGGCGGGACGCGAGCTGGCCCCGCAGCGCGTCGGTCAGACAGCTGACCGCGTCCACCTGCTCCAGGTGCAGAGCGGTGAACGCCGCCCGCTGGGCCATGACGGTCGCAAGAAAGATGTGCGTCCGCCTGCCCGTCGCCGGATCGTGGGCGTCCACGAAGCCGTTCAGGGCCACCGAGTCGAGGATGCGGTACTCATCCGCCGCGAAGAGCTGGTGCAGGACCAGCAGCAGGCTCTGCGCCAACACCTCTCGGTACAGCCCACGGCGCTGGGTCACAGGACGCGCGGATTCCTTGTCCTCGTCCTGAGAAGGCACGTACCTCACGGACTTCGCCTCGGGGACCACGTCGTACCCGGGCAGTTCCCAGTCCAGGACCAGCTGCCGTGCCGCCGAGTCGAAGGCTGCGGCAACCTGCCGAGGAAACCCTTCGGGCCAGGCAGTCGACGAGTAGAGGGCGGCGGAGAAGTACTCGACCACGGAGTCAGGGTCTCCCCGCCTGACACCCTCAGTCACCTGGACGATGCCGGCATTGTGCCGACGCACCTCCGCCCGCTGGGCCCCAGTCCTCTGCTCGTAATCTCGCTGGAAGGCCGCCAGCCGCTGCTGTCGCTGTGCTTCGGCAGCTTGCGCGGCGTGCCAGTCCCGTTCGAAACGAGTCTGCGCCTCCGCCTGAGCTTGGGCTCGCCGGCTTGCGGTCCAACCTCCCTGTGCCTGGTACTGGCTCGGATCCGGCATGCGCACGGGCCAAGCGAGCTGTCCCGGGTCGAACGGCGGTATCTCTTCCACCCGCATCAGGGACGACGCCCTGAAGGCCGGCGCCTGACAACCCGCGGCCAGCAGCCCCTGCAAGGAGGCGACCTGCGCATCCAGCTCCTCCGTGCGCCGCCTCGCCTCTGCCTGTCGGTACTGCCGGTACTCCTGCGTGGCACGTCGTTGACAGGCCCGCGCCTGCCGTTCCTCTTCCCGGCGCCGTCTGGCCTCGGCTTCCACTTGACGCTGGTGCTGTCGCTGCATCTCCGCCCAGACACCTACGAAACCAGCAGAGCGACGACTCATGCGCTACAGGCCCTCCCCAGGACGTCGGCACAGCCGACCACGCGCTGGTTGCCCCCACAACCAGTAGTAACCGAACGACTTTATCCAGCAATCGCTGGGACGGACATCAACTTGCCACAGGCAACTTGCATCGGCTGCTCCAGCGGCAACTTCTGAGTGGAACCCCACCGCTCCCCAGGATCCGGCAGAGGCGGGGTCCACTTCGGCTCTGTGGTTCAGTCGGTGTCGTCGCCGCACTTCGGCTCGGCGGGCCCGCCCTGCCGAGCCGCTCGGGTCGGCGGGGACGGCTGGGTGCCGTCCTTGGCGACCGGCTGGAAGTAGTGCTCCAGTGCCCAGGCGGCCACGCGGGTGCCGGCCCGGCAGCCGGCCACGTCCGCCGTTCGGGAGTGGACGCCGCCCCACACACGGGCGTCGACGACGTCCCGGTTGAGGTCGTCGGCGGACCCGTAGTACCGCGTGGTGCCGGTGACCTCGGAGGGGACGTAGAGGTCGATGTGCGAGGTGCCGAGAACGCCGGTCACGGCGCGTGCGACGGCCGCGCTGACGGTCGTGTGGCCGGCGACGTAGTCCGGGTGTGGCGGAGTGAGGAGCAGCGGCTCCCAGGCCGGGTCAGCCGTCGTCGCCGGGTTGCCGTCGGTGTCGGCGAGGCGGATGGCGGTGATCGGCCGCCAGGAGCCGTAGTGGAGCTTGGCGTCCCATGCGGTGACGACGGCGTCGGCCGCCGACGCGTTCACCGCGGCGAACAGCCGGGCCGTCTCGGCGATGCCGAGCCGGTGCCGGGCGGCGCGGTCTCGTACGGCTGTCTGGACCTGTGCGACCAGGTTGCCGCTGAAGAAGAGGGCGGTCTCGGTCTGCTGCGCGCTCCGGCCCGAGCCGGTCTTCGCGCCCATGGCCTTCAGCTCCTGGACATCCTCGGCGTAAGCGGCCGAGGAGAGGGCGGGCGGTCCGCCGGGGCGGAACTGCCGCGGGGAAGCGAGCAGGAGGGGGCGGAGCCTGGCGAGCCAGGTGTCGATGAACGGCTGGAACGCCGGCGGGGTGGGCCGCCAGACCCCCGGTGCCGGGGAAGCGGTGAACGGAACGTCCGCGAACCTGCCGTCCCCTTCCCGGAGTTCGATGATGCGGGCGGCAGCGCGCTTTCCGTAGTCCACGCCCCGGTCTCTGGTATGACCGGCCGGAAGAGCGGCGAGCGAGTCCGCGTACGCGGTGTCGAGCCGCTCCTTGAAGGCCGGGAAGTAGGTGAGCAGCACGTCGTGGGCCGCAGTGGCGGCGGCCGCCGCGGAGGAGGCCCTGGCCGGACCGCGTTCGTGCCATTTGTACAAGGAGTAGCCGCCTTCGATCCCCACCACGGCGTTGTACACGGCGACGGAGACGAAGCCCTCCCAGATCGCCGCCTGCCCGGAGGGGCGTGGGCCGAGGCTGGTCTTGATCGTGTCGGTGGCGATGGCGTTCCACTCGCGGACCACGGCTGCCGGGTCCGCCGCCGTCCGGGTGTCCGTGTCGGGGGGACTTGTCGCAGCGGTGAGCGTCACCAGGGCGACGGCCGCGACGGCGCAGGCGAACGCCCGGACGCGTGAACGCGGAGGAACGGGAAAAGGGGGCTCTTGATGCACAGCGTGCTCCCTAGCATCGAGTGCCCAAGGCTTAGCAACTACCCCCTGTACAAGCAAGACAACTCGCCGTGACCGGACCGGCGCCGGACCACCGGCTGAGAATGCCGCACGGCCATGCGCGCCATACGCTCGACACATGTCCGACGTCACGTCTGGCGGCACCACAGCCGACGACCTTCCCGCACCGGCCGAGGGCTTGGTGCTCACCCACTTCCTCACGGTCAGCGATGTCCCTCGCTCGCGCGCGTTCTACGCCGACATACTGGGTGGAAGGGTGGTGCTGGATGAGAATCCCTGCATCGTCAAGGTCGCCAACAGCTGGATCATCATGAACCCGGGCGGCGGCCCCACCGACGACAAACCCGATGTCGTCCTGCGCACACCGGAGAACCCCAACACCGTCTCCAGCTTCCTGAACGTACGGGTGGCGGACATCCACGACTTCTACACCACGGCAAGCGCCAAAGGGGCCGAGTTCCTCACCCCGCCCATCGACCGCCGTGCCGAGCTGCGCTGCTATATGCGCGATCCGGACGGCTACCTCATCGAGGTGGGCCAGGCCACGGGGCTGCTCAAAGGCATCCTGGCGCGCACCGACACCGAAACCTGACCCGCAGTTCCTCACCCTTGCAGCACCGAACGGAGCGCGCG
The DNA here is from genome assembly GCF_040645015.1 of Streptomyces sp. NPDC046881. NCBI lineage: Bacteria > Bacillati > Actinomycetota > Actinomycetes > Kitasatosporales > Streptomycetaceae > Streptomyces > Streptomyces sp. NPDC046881. The sequence continues at coordinate 45,946 of NZ_JBEYXJ010000031.1, forward strand.
CGAGGCGGAACACCCTCTCCGGTCCACTCCGGGGACAAGGTCCCTGGCGTCCGGGAGCGGCAGCTCCACGACCGCGCTCGGTCGTCGGACTTCCCGGACCGGAAGTCAGATCCGCCGGACCGCGTCCGTGATGCCTCCGGGGCACGCGAGCGTCGCGATGTCCCATCCGGCGCGTCCGGCCCCGGCCCGGTAGGTGCTCTCGTAGAAGGCGAGGACGGCGGCACGGGGATCGGTCTCGACGCGGGCCGCGTCGTAGCGCAGCACGGCAAGATGGTTGTCGCCGCGCGTGACCCACCGCGCGGACGCGGGGCTGAGCGGCTCCCCGGCCAGGCCGGCGGGCTCGGGGGCGGTATAGGAGTAGAAGGCGGGCTCGGGGAAGGTGTCGTCGCCGAACCAGAAGCCGAAGCTGATCACTTCCCTGGAGTACGCCTCCCGGGTCACCGGGTCGGCCTGCCGAGGCTGATCGGTCTGTCGCCCGGAGAACCGGCTGTGGGCGATGTCGAAGGTGTGCCAGAAGTGGTGCACCGGGCTGCTCTTTCCCGAGTAGCCCGCCGCGAACTCCTCCAGCACGGACGCCACCTGGCTCAGGACCCGCCAGTAGCGGTTCGCGGCCAGCGGATCGTAGGTCGCGTGCTCGGTGTCCTGGGCGAACGGTCGGCCGGCGTCGGGCAGGTCGAAAGGCCTGGGAATGGCGATGTCCACCCGGACGCCCAGCGCGGTCAGAGCGGCCAGGGTCGCGTCGTGGAAGGACGCCACGGAATGGCCCAGAAGCGGGAAGGACCGCTCTTCGCCGTCCAGCGTCGCGACGATGAGCCGGTGGTCGACGAAGTCGAAGTCGATCGTGAAGATCGGATTCCCGTCGACCAGACCCATCGGACGCGTGGTGATGCCCCGTCCCGTGACATGGAACGGGACGTTCCACCAGTGGTTGCGCCGGGCGCTCGCCGCCAGGCGGATCTTGCCGACGATCTGTTCGAAGCGGTGCAGGGTCTCCTTGGTGTCCCGCCACTGCGTCAACGGCATCGGTGGGAAAAGCTCCATCACGGTCCCATGATGACCTCGCGGGCGGTGTCCGGCACCCGCGCCGGGTGGCCGGAGGGATCGCCGCACTGCAGCCGCGGCACCGACAGCGCGGCTGCGCCGCCCTGGACCTGCCGGCTTGGATGCCGATGCTCGCCCTCCCCGGCGCCGCCAGGCTCTGGGAGCCCGGACGCCTGCGGCCTTTCCCGGCCGCCGCCCAGCTCGTCACCGGCCGCCGTCGCCATCACCTCGCCCGGCGCTGGCCCTTCGCGGGCGACTGATTGCTGTGCACGGTACGGCCGCCAAAGCACACCAGCGAGTCCCCTCCCTCAGGGAAGGGGACTCGGGGGCCATGCAGTTGTGGACAAGCCGGGAACGGCCCTCAGACCCACTCCGCCTCGGAGACGATGTTCTTGGCACTTCCACGGCTCGGCAGCGGCGTCCGAGAGGATGCCAGCGGCGCCTAAGGGCGAGGACGCGAAGCACCGACCGCAGCCAACGCCGCAGCCACGTCCTCCTCGCTCACCCTCGCCAGCGCCTCCATCATCCGGTCGAGTGCCTCGCCCGCCTCAGTGCGCGTGACCACTCGAAGCCGGCGTCGGACCCGCGTTCTTGACCGTCAGAGGCAGCAGCTTCTTGCCGGTCGGGCCGATCTGGATGGACGTGTCCATCTGCGGGCACACGCCGCAGTCGAAGCACGGGGTCCAGCGGCAGTCCTCGACCTCCGTCTCGTCGAGGGCGTCCTGCCAGTCCTCCCAGAGCCAGTCCTTGTCCAGGCCGGAGTCGAGGTGGTCCCAGGGCAGGACCTCCTCGTAGGTGCGCTCGCGGGTGGTGTACCAGTCGACGTCCACGCCGTAGGGGGCCAGCGCCTTGTCCGCGCAGGCCATCCAGCGGTCGTAGGAGAAGTGCTCGCGCCAGCCGTCGAAGCGGCCGCCGTCGTCGTAGACGGCGCGGATGACGGCGCCGATGCGGCGGTCGCCGCGGGAGAGGAGGCCCTCGACGATGCCGGGCTTGCCGTCGTGGTAGCGGAAGCCGATGGAGCGGCCGTACTTCTTGTCGCCGCGGATCTTGTCGCGGAGCTTCTCCAGGCGGGCGTCCGTCTCCTCCGCCGAGAGCTGCGGGGCCCACTGGAAGGGGGTGTGGGGCTTGGGGACGAAGCCGCCGATCGAGACCGTGCAGCGGATGTCGTTGGAGCCCGAGACCTCGCGGCCCTTGGCGATCACCCGCGTCGCCATGTCGGCGATCTGGAGGACGTCGTCGTCGGTCTCCGTGGGCAGGCCGCACATGAAGTACAGCTTCACCTGGCGCCAGCCGTTGCCGTAGGCCGTGGCGACCGTGCGGATCAGGTCGTCCTCCGAGACCATCTTGTTGATGACCTTGCGGATGCGCTCCGAGCCGCCCTCGGGGGCGAAGGTCAGGCCGGAGCGGCGGCCGTTGCGGGTCAGTTCGTTCGCCAGGTCGATGTTGAAGGCGTCGACGCGGGTGGACGGGAGGGAGAGGCCGATCTTGTCGTCCTCGTAGCGGTCCGCCAGGCCCTTGGCGATGTCGCCGATCTCCGAGTGGTCCGCCGAGGAGAGGGACAGCAGGCCCACCTCCTCGAAGCCCGTCGCCTTCAGGCCCTTGTCGACCATCTCGCCGATGCCGGTGATGGAGCGCTCGCGCACCGGACGGGTGATCATGCCGGCCTGGCAGAAGCGGCAGCCGCGGGTGCAGCCGCGGAAGATCTCCACCGACATGCGCTCGTGGACCGTCTCGGCGAGCGGCACGAGGGGCTGCTTGGGGTAGGGCCACTCGTCGAGGTCCATGACCGTGTGCTTGGACACGCGCCACGGGACGCCCGACTTGTTGGGGACGACGCGGGCGATACGGCCGTCGGGGAGGTACTCGACGTCGTAGAACGCCGGGATGTAGACCCCGCCGGTCTTCGCGAGGCGGAAGAGGACCTCCTCGCGGCCTCCCGGGCGGCCCTCGGCCTTCCACTCGCGGATGATCCGGGTCATGTCCAGGACGGCCTGCTCGCCGTCGCCGATGACGGCCGCGTCGATGAAGTCGGCGATCGGCTCCGGGTTGAAGGCCGCGTGGCCGCCGGCCAGGACGATCGGGTCGTCGATCGTGCGGTCCTTGGACTCCAGCGGGATGCCGGCCAGGTCCAGGGCGGTGAGCATGTTGGTGTAGCCCAGCTCCGTGGAGAAGCTGAGGCCGAACACGTCGAACGCCTTCACCGGGCGGTGGCTGTCCACCGTGAACTGCGGGACGCGGTGCTCACGCATCAGCGCCTCCAGGTCCGGCCACACGCTGTAGGTGCGCTCGGCGAGGACGCCCTCCTGCTCGTTGAGGACCTCGTAGAGGATCATCACGCCCTGGTTGGGCAGGCCGACCTCGTACGCGTCCGGGTACATGAGCGCCCAGCGGACGTCGCACTCGTCCCACGGCTTGACCGTGGAGTTGAGCTCTCCGCCGACGTACTGGATCGGCTTCTGCACGTGCGGGAGCAGAGCTTCGAGCTGCGGGAAAACCGACTCGACAGGCATCTCGCGAACCTTCATGAGCTGACGGGGGTGACCATCAAGCGTAACCCGGCCGGCGGCCTCCCCCGAACGCCCGGGCGGACGCTCAGCCGGGCGCCCCGCTCCTGATCTTCTTCCACCGGCCGGGCAGCTCGGCCTCCAGCGCGGCCGCCCGCGCCTCCTCCCTGCCGTACAGCACCCCGTAGGTGAAGGCGCTCTCGCCGGCCGCGTGGGCCACCGCCGCGAGCTCCTGGAGGGTGCGGCGGGCCATGACGCTGTCCTGGTGGTCGCCGAGGAGGGTGGTGAGGGACTTCATGGCCCCGGTGAGGGCGCGGGCGGGGGCGCCCAGGGCGGGGGTGCCGGCCTCGGCGGCGTAGCGGGTGCGCTTGGCCTTCTTGCGGGCCTCGTGCAGGGCGAGGTCGCGGTCCTGGCCCGGCGGCAGCTGCAGCGCGTGCTCCAGGACGGCCGCCAGCTTCCTCTCGTCCTTGTGTACGGCCTTGCCGAGCGGCTTCGCCGGTTTCTTCCCGGCCGCCTTGCGCAGCGGCGGGTCGGCGAGGAGGGCGTCCAGGCTGTCCAGCAGGGTCAGGTAGCGGTGGGAGTCCAGGACGCCGGTCAGGTGGGCGTGGGCGCCGCCCTGCCGGGCCCCGGCCCAGGCGGTGAGCCGTTCCCGGGCGGGGCCGGCGACCAGGGCGGGCGGGAGCGCGTCGAGGGCGGTCTTCAGTCGGTCGGCCAGCACCTCCTGGTCCCGGTCGATGCCCAGCTCGCCGGCGAGCCACTTCAGCTCGGCGCCGACGGGGTCGGTGACGGCGCGGTCCAGGACGGTGCCGAAGGTGCGCAGGGTGCTGCGGGCGCGGCGGGTGGCGACCCGCATGCGGTGCACCGCGTCGGGCAGGCCGCGGCGGACGGCGGGGTCCAGCTCGACCAGGGCGTCCCGCTGGGCGCGCAGATAGGCCAGGACGTGGTCGCCGGCGGTCACCGGAGGCGGGGGCCCGCTCTTCCCGCCGCGGCGGCGGCCGCCCGTCAGCTCCAGGGCGCGGGCCAGTTTGGACGGTGCGGCGGCTGGGCGTACGCCCGCCCCGCGCAGCCGTTCGTCCAGCTGGTCGAGGACGGCCGGGTCGCCGCCGTCGGCCAGTTCCACCTCGATCTCGGTCCACTGGGCGGCCCGCCTCTTGCCGGTGAGCCGTTCGGCGGTCACGGTGTCGAGGCTCGCCTCGGCCAGCAGGGTGCCCTCGGCGTCGACCAGGTGGCGTACATCGCGGGCGGAGCACAGCCGGACCAGGGGGATCAGTTCGGCGTCCCGGACGCGGGAGCGGACCAGGGCGGCGATCTCCTCGGGGACGGTGTCGGACAGCGGGGCCCGGATCTCGTCGCGGACCCCGGGGGCGACCGGGAACTTCAGGTGCCAGCCGGCGTCCGAGCCTCCGGTGCGGCGGCGCAGCGTGAGCGAGGCGGCGGTGAGCCGTTCGTCCGCGGTGTCGTAGTAGGTGGCGTCCAGCTCGGCCACGCCCTTGTCGAGGACGGCCGCCACGCCGCCGGTGCCGGTCAGGTCGGGCAGCCCGCTGTCGTCGGATTCGTACTTGCGCTCGATCTCGCGTTTCGTCTCCGCCATGCACCGAATCTAGTGTCCGAGGCGCCGGTGCGGCAGGGGGCGCCCGGGGCCTACGCCGACATCGGGCGCTGCACCTTGATCGACTGGAGCAGGCCCACCGCGACCCATACCGCGAACATCGACGAGCCGCCGTACGACACGAACGGCAGGGGCAGGCCCGTGACCGGCATGATGCCGAGGGTCATGCCGATGTTCTCGAAGGCCTGGAAGGCGAACCAGGCGACGATCCCGGCGGCGACGGTCGTCCCGTACAGCTCGGTGGAGTCACGCGCTATCCGGCAGGCGCGCCACAGGACGACGCCGAGCAGGAAGATGATGAAGCCCGCGCCGACGAAGCCCAGCTCCTCCCCCGCGACCGTGAACACGAAGTCCGTCTGCTGCTCGGGCACGAACTGGCCGGTGGTCTGCGAGCCGTGGAAGAGTCCGGCTCCGGTGAGCCCGCCGGAGCCGATGGCGATGCGGGCCTGGTTGGTGTTGTAGCCGACGCCGGCCGGGTCCAGGTCCGGGTTGGCGAAGGCGGCGAACCGGTTGATCTGGTAGTCGTCCAGGATGTGCAGCTGCCAGATCGCGATGCAGCCGATCACACCGGCGATGAGCAGGCCGAAGACCCAGCGGTTGGAGGCGCCGGAGGCGAGCAGCACGCCCAGGATGATCGCCACCATGGCCAGCACCGAACCGAGGTCGGGCATGAGCAGCAGGATCAGGATGGGTACGGCGGCCAGGCACAGGGACTGGAACACGGTCCGGTGGTCGGGGTACGGCTTGTCGCCCGCGTCCACCCGGGCGGCCAGCATCATGGCCATGCCCAGGATGATCGTGACCTTGAGGAATTCGGCGGGCTGGAGCGAGAAGCCGCCGATGACCAGCCAGTTGCGCTGGCCGTTGATCGTGGCGCCGAGCGGGGTGAGGACCACCAGGGCGAGGAGCACGGACAGGCCGTAGAGGATCGGCACGGCGTTGCGCAGGGCGCGGTGGCCGAGCCAGACCGTGCCGATCATCAGGGCGATCCCGATGCCGAGGTTCATCAGGTGCCGGACCAGGAAGAAGTACGGGTCGCCCTGGTTCAGCTCGGTGCGGTTGCGGGTCGCCGAGTACACCAGCAGCGAGCCCAGCAGGGACAGGGCGGTGGCCGCGAACAGGATCGGCCAGTCCAGCCGGCGGGCGAGCGAGTCGCGGGCGAAGATCCTGGTCCAGCCGGCCCGCTCGGGGCCGTACCCGGAGACGGAGAAGCTGTTCGCGCCGGTCATGAGGGCATCCTCCGGCTCCCCCGCCTGCGCGGCCGCCTGCGGGTGTCGCGGTTGCCCGTGGTGGGCGAGGGTGTGGTCCCCGCGGGCTGTTGGTCGTCGCCGTTGGTGGGGTTGTTCTTCTGGGCGGCCTCGGCGTCCTTCGCCGGGTCGCCGGTGACCTTGGGGGCGGCGATGGTGCCGTCGGTGCGGACCTTGGGCAGGCCCTTCTGCGGTTCGGGCAGCAGCGCCTTCTTGTGGTCGATGGAGCCGTCGCCCTGGACGCCGTAGAGCGCGCTGTAGATGTTGCGCACGGCCTCACCGGAGGCTCCGGAACCCGTACCGGCCTGGGCGATCGTCATGATCACCGTGTAGTCCTCGGAGTAGGTGGCCAGCCAGGACGTGGTCTGCTTGCCGTAGACCTCGGCCGTACCGGTCTTGGCGTGCAGCGGGATCTTGTTCTGCGGCCAGCCGCCGAACTTCCAGGCCGCGGTACCGCGGGTGATGACGCCGGCGAAGGCGTCGTTCATGCCGCGCAGGGTGGCCTGGCTGACCGGGAGTTTCCCGCGCTTGGTCGGCTTGATCTCCTGCACGCTCTTGCCGTCGGCACTGATGATCGCCTTGCCGATGGTCGGCTGGTACATCGTGCCGCCGTTGGCGACGGCGCCGTAGATCACGGCCTCCTGAATCGGCGTGACGAGCGTGTCACCCTGGCCGATGGAGTAGTTGATCGAGTCACCCTCGCGCATCTTGTTGCCTTCGAGGCAGTTCTCGTAGGCGATCTTCTCGACGTAGGAGCCGTCCTTCTTGCCGGTCTTGCACCAGGCGTCCTTGTTGGCCTTCCAGTAGTTCAGCTTCCACTGGCGGTCGGGGACGCGGCCGGTGACCTCGTTGGGCAGGTCGATGCCGGTCTCCTTGCCGAGGCCGAACTGGTGGGCGGCCTTGTAGAAGTAGTCCTTCGGCTGGCCCTTCTTGGGGTTGATGCCGCCGTCCTTCTTCCACTCCTTGTCGGCCAGGTAGTAGAAGACGGTGTCGCAGGAGACCTCCAGGGCGCGGCCCAGCGGGATCGGGCCGAAGCTCTCGCCCTCGAAGTTCTTGAAGACCTGGCCGCCCACCGAGTAGGAGCTGGTGCAGGGGTAGCGGCCGTCGAAGTCGTAGCCGGCCTCGACCGCGGCGGCCGTGGAGACCACCTTGAAGGTCGAGCCGGGTGCGGCCTGGCCCTGTATGGCCCGGTTGAGCAGGGGGTAGTCGGAGTCCTTGCCGGTGAGGGCCTTGTAGTCCTTGGCGGAGATGCCGCCGACCCAGACGTTCGGGTCGTACGTCGGCGCGGAGGCCATGGCGACGATCCGGCCGGTCTTGGCCTCCATCACGACGACGGCGCCGGAGTCGGCCTTGTAGTTGGTGCCGGTGATCTTGTCGAACTGCTGGCGGGCGGCCTTCATCGCCTTGTCCAGTTCGTACTCGGCGACCCGCTGGACGCGGGAGTCGATGCTGGTGACCAGGTTGGAACCGGGCTCGGCCGCGTCCGACTTGGCCTTGCCGATGACCCGGCCGAGGTTGTCGACCTCGTAGCGGGTGACGCCGGCCTTGCCGCGCAGCATCCTGTCGTAGGTCCGCTCCAGGCCGGAGCGGCCGACCATGTCGGAGCGCAGGTAGGGCGAGTCGGTGTCCTTGGCCTTCTGGATCTCGTCGTCGGTGACGGGCGAGAGGTAGCCGAGGACCTGCGCGGTGTTGGACTTGCCGGGGCCCGGGTAGCGGCGGACGGCCTCGGGTTCGGCGGTGATGCCGGGGAAGTCCTCGGAGCGCTCGCGGATCTGCAGGGCCTGCTTGGCCGTGGCCTCGTCGGTGATGGGGATCGGCTGGTAGGGCGAGCCGTTCCAGCAGGGCTGGGGGGTCTTGGCGTCGCACAGCCGGACCTTCTGCATGACCTCCTGGGGGCTCATGCCGAGGACGCCGGCCAGCTTGGTGAGGACGGCCTTGCCGTCGTCCTTCTGCTTCAGCAGGTCGGTGCGGGAGGCGGAGACGACCAGGCGGGTCTCGTTGTCCGCGAGGGGCACACCGCGGGCGTCCAGGATGTCGCCGCGCACGGCGGGGTCGACGACCTGCTGGACGTGGTTGCCGGAGGCCTCCTTCTGGTACTCGGCGCCCTCGCGGATCTGCAGGTACCACAGGCGGCCGCCGAGTGTGCCGAGGAGGGAGAGGACGAGGATCTGGATCACGACGAGCCGGGTCTGGACGCGTGGGGTCCGACCGGTCTCGGGGATGTTGGTCACTGCGGCTGTCTCCCCCTCTCAGTGTGCGGACGTCTGGGCGCGGCGGGCGTCCGTGCGAACCGCCTGTGCGCGTACGAATGATGAACGACCAGCCTGTGAACCCGCGTTCCGGGAAAGCTGACCCGTTCGGGTGAACTCGCCGAGGTGGAACTCGCCGCCGCTCACAGCCGCTTGACCCCCTTGATGCGGCCGACCTTGGCGGAGCGGGTGCGTGCCTTGGCCTTCAGTGCGCCGAGGCCGCCGCGCTGGCTGCCGATGCGCAGTCCGGTGCCGGAGGAGAGCCAGCCGGAGGAGATGTCCCCGGCCTTGGCGGCGGGCCCGCTCTCGGTGAGCGGGTCGTTGTCGGAGCGGCGGGCCAGCCACATCACGCCGGGCACCACGAACGGGGCGAGCAGCAGGTCGTACAGGGCGGCCGAGAACAGCAGCCCGGGCAGGCCGACATGGCGGGCGGCGGTGTCGCCGACCAGGGCGCCCACCCCGGCGTAGAGCAGGGTGGAGCCGATGGCGGCGGCGACCACGACGGCCATGGGGCCGGTCGCCGACTTCAGCCGGCCGTTCTCCGGGCGGACGAGCCCGGCGAGGTAGCCGATGACGCACAGCACGAGCGCGTACCGGCCGGCCGCGTGGTCGGCAGGCGGGGCCAGGTCGGCGAGCAGGCCGGCGCCGAAGCCGACGAGGGCGCCGCCGACATGGCCGTACACCATGGCCAGGCCGAGGACGGTGAGCAGCAGCAGGTCGGGGACGGCACCGGGCAGGTGCAGCCGGGCGAGGACGCTCACCTGGATGACCAGGGCCACGACGACCAGCGCGGTGGAGAGCAGGATCCGGTTGACACGCATGGGATTCGGCTCCTACTGCTCTTCGTCGGTGGCGGGGGCGTCGGCCGACGGGGTGACCGTGACGGTCACCGTCGGTGTCGGGACCGGTTTCGGCCGGGCCGGGAGCACGGTGTCCCGCGGGTCCTTCTCCGGCGCCTGCACGACCACGCCGACGATGTCGAGCTTGGTGAAGCTGACGTACGGGGTGACGTAGAGGGTGCGGGTCAGGCCGCCGCCGGACGGGTCCACGCGGGAGACCACGCCGACCGGGACGCCGGGCACGAACGGCTTGTCGGCCTGCGAGCCGAACGTGACGAGCCGGTCGCCCTTCTTCACCTCCGCCTTGCCGTTGAGCAGTTCCACGCGCAGCGGGCGGTCGCCCTGGCCGGAGGCGAAGCCCAGTTCGTCGCCCGCCTCCATGCGGGTGCCGACGGTGAAGTCGGGGTCGTTGGCCAGCAGCACGGTGGAGGTGCCGGGGCCGACGGTGGTGACCCGGCCGACCAGGCCGTCGCCGTTGAGGACGGTCATGTCCCGCCGGATGCCGTCGTCGGCGCCGGCGTCGATGGTGATGGTCCAGGAGAAGCCCTGGGCCGAGCCGATGGCGATGACCTGGGCGCCCTTGATGCCGTACTGCCCCTCGCCGGCGATCTTCAGCAGCTTGTCCAGCTGCTTGAGGCGGCTGCGGTTGCGGTCGTCGCTGCCGAGCTTGGCCTTGAGGGCCGCGTTCTCCTTCTCCAGCGCGGCGAGCCGGTCGTGCCGGCTGCCGGAGTCACGGACCGCGGAGACGGCGTTGCCGACCGGGTCGACCGCGGAGGACAGCCCGTCCTCGACCGGGCCGAACACCGCCGCGGCGGCGTGCCGGGCACCGTCGACCGGGGAGTTCCGGCCTCCCCGGATGTCCACCGTGATCAGCGCGAACGCGATGGCGACCAGCAGGACCAGGAGCAGCCGGCTCTCTTTCGTGTCCCTCACGTGCGGCGGCCGTGCCCTTCCTCAAGTAGGAATTCGTCGGACCCCTGGGGACGCGCGTGCTGCGGCGCGACCCAAGTGGCCCATGTGCGGGAGCTTATGCCTCTATGTCAACGATCCGCCGCACGAGAGGAGAACGTCTCGTACGGCGGAATCGCTGCGTCGCGTCATCTGCGCGGCTGGGCGTCCAGGACCTGCTGCAGCGCCTCGAACTCCTCGACGCACTTGCCGGAACCGAGCGCGACGCTGTCCAGCGGGTCCTCGGCGATGTGGATCGGCATGCCGGTCTCCCGCCGCAGCCGCTCGTCGAGCCCGCGCAGCAGGGCGCCGCCGCCGGTCAGAACGATTCCCCGGTCCATGATGTCGCCGGACAGCTCCGGCGGGCACTTGTCGAGGGTGGTCTTCACCGCGTCCACGATCGCGTTGACCGGTTCCTCGATCGCCTTGCGGACCTCGGCCGCCGAGATGACGACGGTCTTCGGCAGCCCGGACACCAGGTCCCGGCCGCGCACTTCGGTGTGCTCGTCGGTGTCGAGGTCGTACGCCGAACCGATCGTGATCTTGATCTGCTCGGCCGTGCGCTCACCCAGCAGGAGGCTGTACTCCTTCTTGATGTACTGGATGATCGCGTTGTCCAGTTCGTCTCCGGCGACGCGGATGGACTGGGCGGTGACGATGCCGCCGAGCGAGATGACCGCGACCTCGGTGGTGCCGCCGCCGATGTCCACCACCATGTTGCCGGTGGCCTCGTGGACCGGCAGACCGGAGCCGATGGCGGCGGCCATGGGCTCCTCGATGATGTGCACCTGGCGGGCGCCTGCCTGGGAGGACGCCTCGATGACCGCGCGGCGCTCGACGCCCGTGATACCGGAGGGCACACAGACGACGACCCGCGGCCGGGCCAGATACCGCCGCTTGTGGATCTTCAGGATGAAGTAGCGGAGCATCCGCTCGGTGATCTCGAAGTCGGCGATCACGCCGTCCTTCAGCGGGCGGACGGCCACGATGTTGCCCGGCGTCCGGCCGATCATCTTCTTCGCTTCGGCACCGACCGCGAGGATCCCACCCGTGTTGGTGTTGATCGCCACGACGGACGGCTCGTTCAGTACGATCCCGCGACCCCTGACGTACACCAGCGTGTTGGCGGTCCCGAGGTCGACAGCCATGTCACGGCCGATGAACGACATTGAGTTCCCCATCCGGATTCATCTGGCCTTCCTGCGCTTTTGAGGGCATGTCAGGTCGGCGAGGCGGGTGCTGTGACGTGAAGGCTTCCATCGTAAACGCGCCTGCACGAACACTGCGCGAGGGTCTCCGCCATTGTCACCAGATGGCGTGCCGCCCCGCTTGTGGAGACGGGCGTTCGGGGACGCTCGTTCCCTCGATCGCCGGTACTCATGCCGGAAAGACCGAGGTCCGGGGGCACTCCCCCGAACCCTCCGCCGCGGCCGTGGGCGTTACGCGCGGCCCGGGAAGAAGATCTTCACCTCGCGCTCGGCGGACTCCTCGGAGTCGGAGGCGTGGATCAGGTTCTCGCGCACGATCACGCCGTAGTCGCCGCGGATCGAACCGGGCGCGGCGGCGATCGGGTCGGTGGGGCCGGCCAGCGCGCGCACGCCCTCGATGACCCGCTCGCCCTCGACGATCATGGCCACGACCGGGCCGGAGGACATGAACTCCACCAGCGGCTCGTAGAACGGCTTGCCCTTGTGCTCGCCGTAGTGCTGCTCCAGCGTGTCCTGGTCCAGGGTGCGCAGCTCCAGCGCGGTGATCTGCCAGCCGGCCTTGCGCTCGATACGGCTGATGATCTCGCCGGTCAGGCCTCGACGGACGGCGTCGGGCTTGAGGAGGACGAGGGTGCGCTGGCTCACGGGGGGCTCCTTACACGACTTGCGGGTGCGGTGGGACGAGGTTACAGGGCGTGTCGGGGCCCTTGTTACGCAGCGTCAGCCGTGGAGGAGGAGGACTGGGCCTGGGCGGCGAATCTCGCCTTCGCCTCGTCCACCTTTCGCCCGAAGTGCACCGACGCCCACCACAGCGCCGCGAACACCGCACCCATGAAGTACATGGTCGGGACGAAGACGCCGGAGGCGATCAGGGCGATCTGCAGGGCCCAGCCGAGGGCCACCCCGCCGGGCCGGGTCACCATGCCGCACAGCAGCACGCACAGCAGCATGGCGATGCCGCTGACCAGCCACACCGTGGACGTGGACAGGTCCGGGTCCTTCATGGCGACGAGCCCGGCGAAACCGATGACGAAGAACTCGCCGATCAGGGTCGATGCACAGAGCGTACGCATCCTCGACTCTCAGCCCCTTCCCAGCAGCAGCCGGGCCTCGCCGACCGTGATGACCGAACCGGTGACCAGCACACCGCCGCCGGCGAACTCGCCCTCCTCCTCGGCCAGCGTGATCGCGGCCTCCAGGGCGTCCGGCAGCCGCGGCTCGACCTGCACCCGCTCGTCGCCGAACACCTCGACGGCGATCGCGGCCAGCTCGTCGGCGTCCATGGCGCGATGGCTGGAGTTCTGCGTGACGACGACCTCGGCGAAGATCGGCTCGAAGGCCTCCAGCACCCCGCGCACGTTCTTGTCGCCGCTCGCGCCGACGACCCCGATCAGCCGGGTGAAGTCGAACGCCTCCCGCACGGCCTCCGCGGTGGCCTCCGCGCCCGCCGGGTTGTGCGCGGCGTCCAGGACGACGGTGGGAGAGCGCCGTACGACCTCCAGCCGCCCCGGGGACGACACGGCCGCGAAGGCCTTGCGCACGGTGTCGATGTCCAGCGGCTCCGCGCGCTGCGCGCCCACGCCGAAGAACGCCTCCACGGCGGCGAGCGCGACGGCCGCGTTGTGCGCCTGGTGTCCGCCGTGCAGCGGCAGGTAGACCTCGGGGTACTCGCCGCCGAGGCCGCGCAGCGTGAGCAGCTGCCCGCCGACGGCGACCTGCCGGGCGACGACACCGAACTCCAGGCCCTCGCGGGCCACGGTCGCGTCCACCTCGACGGCCTTCTTCAGCAGCACCTGCGCCGCGTCCACCGGCTGCTGGGCCAGGATGACGGTGGCGTCCTGCTTGATGATGCCGCTCTTCTCGCCGGCGATCTCCGCGGGCGTCTCGCCGAGCCGGTCGGTGTGGTCCAGGTCGATGGGGGTCACGACGGCGACGTCACCGTCGATCACGTTCGTGGCGTCCCAGGAGCCGCCCATGCCGACCTCGACGACGGCGACGTCCACGGGGGCGTCCGCGAAGGCCGCGTAGGCCATGCCGGTGAGCACCTCGAAGAAGGACAGCCGGTACTCCTGCTGTCCGTCGACCATCTCGACGTACGGCTTGATGTCCTGGTACGTCTCGACGAACCGCTCGGCGGAGATCGGGGCGCCGTCCAGGCTGATCCGCTCGGTGATCGACTGCACGTGCGGGCTGGTGTAGCGGCCGGTGCGCAGCTCGAAGGCGCCGAGCAGGGCCTCGATCATGCGGGCGGTGGAGGTCTTGCCGTTCGTGCCCGTGATGTGGATCGAGGGGTATGAGCGCTGGGGCTCGCCCAGCACGTCCATGAGCGCGGAGATCCTGCTGACCGAGGGCTCCAGCTTCGTCTCGCCCCAGCGGGTGGCCAGCTCCGCCTCGACCTCGCGCAGGGCCTTGTCGACCTCCGGGTCCTCCGGGCGCCCGGGGATGTCGGCCTGCGGCGGTCCGCCCTGCGTGCGCAGGGTGCGGCTGCCGGCCTCGATCACCGCGAGGTCGGGGTCGCGGGTGGTCTCCGCCTCGATGATCTCTTCGAAGCTGTCGAGGGGGTCGGGCTGGTCGTTGCCGGGGATTTCGCTCACGAGGCCAGTTTACGGAGCGGGTGCCCGCGGCGCGGCGCCGGTATGGGATGGCTTGCCCGGTCGGGCGACCGCGGGCCGCCATGGGCTGGTCGCGCCCCTGCGGCGGAGCCGCGTATCGGTGCAGCCCCGCGCTCCCGACGGGGCACGCCGAAGGCCCCGGTGCCGTGCGCACCGGGGCCTTCGGCCGCGTACAACCGGCTACGCCTGCGGCAGGCGGTCCAGCTGGGCGGTGATGCGGGTGATGTCCTCCTCGGCCTTGGCCAGGCGCGTGCGGATCTTGTCCACCACGTTGTCCGGGGCCTTCGCCAGGAACGCCTCGTTGCCGAGCTTGGCGGTGGCCTGGGCCTTCTCCTTCTCCGCGGCGGCCAGGTCCTTCGCGAGGCGCTTGCGCTCCGCGGCGACGTCGATCGTGCCGGAGAGGTCGAGGGCCACCTCGGCGCCCGCCACCGGCAGGGTGGCCGTGGCGGTGAAGGAGTCGCCCTCGGGCTGGAGCCGGAGCAGCTGGCGGATGGCCGCCTCGTGCGGGGCGAGGGCCGTGCCGTCGAGCGTCAGGCGGGCCGGAACCCGCTGGCCCGGCTGGAGGCCCTGGTCGGCGCGGAAGCGGCGGACCTCGGTGATGACCGACTGGAGCGTGGAGATCTCCTGCTCGGCCGCCTGGTCGCGGAAGCCGCTGTCGGTCGGCCAGTCGGCGATGACGATCGACTCGCCGCCGGTCAGGGTGGTCCAGAGGGTCTCCGTGACGAACGGGACCACCGGGTGCAGCAGCTTGAGGGTGACGTCGAGGACCTCGCCGAGGACCCGCTTGGAAACCTCGGCCGGCTCGCCGCCCGCCTGGAAGACCGTCTTGGACAGCTCGACGTACCAGTCGAAGACCTCGTCCCACGCGAAGTGGAAGAGGGCGTCGGAGAGCTTGGCGAACTGGAAGTCGTCGTAGTACGCGTCGACCTCGGCGACCACCGAGTTGAGCCGGGACAGGATCCAGCGGTCGGTCGCCGACATCGTCGCCGGGTCCGGCAGCGGGCCCTCGACCGTGGCGCCGTTCATCAGCGCGAAGCGGGTCGCGTTCCAGATCTTGTTGGCGAAGTTGCGCGAGCCCTGGACCCAGTCCTCGCCGATCGGGACGTCGACGCCCGGGTTGGCGCCGCGGGCCAGGGTGAAGCGCAGGGCGTCGGAGCCGTACTTGTCCATCCAGTCCAGCGGGTTGACCGCGTTGCCGAAGGACTTCGACATCTTCTTGCCGAACTGGTCGCGGACCATGCCGTGCAGGGCGATGGTGTGGAACGGCGGGGTGCCGTCCATCGCGTACAGGCCGAACATCATCATCCGGGCGACCCAGAAGAAGAGGATGTCGTAGCCGGTGACCAGGACGGAGTTCGGGTAGAACTTCGCGAGCGACTCGGTCCGCTCGGGCCAGCCGAGGGTGGAGAACGGCCACAGGCCCGAGGAGAACCAGGTGTCGAGGACGTCGGTGTCCTGGTGCCAGCCCTCGCCGGCCGGCGGCTCCTCGTCGGGGCCGACGCAGACGACCTCGCCGTTCGGGCCGTACCAGAC
The DNA here is from genome assembly GCF_040645015.1 of Streptomyces sp. NPDC046881. Classification (NCBI taxonomy): domain Bacteria; kingdom Bacillati; phylum Actinomycetota; class Actinomycetes; order Kitasatosporales; family Streptomycetaceae; genus Streptomyces; species Streptomyces sp. NPDC046881. The sequence continues at coordinate 61,736 of NZ_JBEYXJ010000031.1, forward strand.
GGGGATGCGGTGCCCCCACCACAGCTGGCGCGAGATGCACCAGTCGTGGAGGTTGTCGACCCAGTCGAAGTACCGCTTCTCCATCTCCTGCGGGTGGATCTTGACCTTGCCGTCGCGGACGGCGTCACCGGCGGCCTTCGCCAGCGGGCCGACCTTGACCCACCACTGCATGGACAGCCGCGGCTCGATGGTGGTCTTGCAACGCGAGCAGTGGCCGACGGAGTGGACGTACGGCCGCTTCTCGGCGACGATCCGGCCCTCGGCGCGCAGCGCGGCGACGATCGCCGAGCGGGCCTCCAGGCGGTCCATGCCCTGGAAGGGACCGTGGACGGTGATGACGGCGTGCTCGTCCATCACGGTGATGGACGGCAGGTCGTGGCGCTGGCCGATCTCGAAGTCGTTCGGGTCGTGGGCCGGGGTGACCTTGACGGCGCCGGTGCCGAACTCGGGGTCGACGTGGGTGTCCGCGACGACCGGGATGGAGCGTTCGGTGAGCGGCAGGCGGATGAGCTTGCCGACGAGGTGCTTGTAGCGCTCGTCGTCGGGGTGGACGGCGACGGCGGTGTCACCGAGCATCGTCTCGGCGCGGGTGGTGGCGACGACGATCGACTCGTCCCCGTCGCCGTAGCGCATGGAGACCAGCTCGCCGTCGTCGTCCTGGTACTCGACCTCGATGTCCGAGATCGCCGTCAGACAGCGCGGACACCAGTTGATGATGCGCTCGGCGCGGTAGATCAGCTCGTCGTCGTAGAGCTTCTTGAAGATGGTCTGGACGGCCTGGGACAGGCCCTCGTCCATGGTGAAGCGCTCACGCGACCAGGCGACACCGTCACCGAGGCGGCGCATCTGACCGGAGATCTGCCCGCCGGACTCGGCCTTCCACTGCCAGACCCGCTCGACGAAGGCCTCCCGGCCCAGGTCGTGCCGGGACTTGCCCTCCTTGCCGAGCTCGCGCTCGACCACGTTCTGCGTGGCGATGCCAGCGTGGTCCATGCCGGGCTGCCACAGCGTCTCGTAGCCCTGCATGCGCTTGCGGCGGGTCAGGGCGTCGATGAGGGTGTGCTCGAAGGCGTGCCCGAGGTGCAGGCTGCCCGTGACGTTCGGCGGCGGGATGACGATCGTGTACGGCGGCTTGTCGCTCTTCGCGTCCGCCTCGAAGTAACCGCGCTCTACCCAGCGCTCGTACAGCGGCCCCTCTACATCGGCCGGCGCGTACTGGGTCGGCAGTTCGGTGTCGGGCGCGGGTGGCTGCTGCTGAGCGTTCTCGGTCACGGGGGTCAGTTTAGAGGTGTCACGGGGTGGTCCCGAAACGCGTTTGTTCTGTAACGGTGCGACCCCCGGTGCCGTGCGTTTCCCGGGCCTGGGCCAGGATGTCAGGAACACATAAGGCATTTGGAGGGGAAGCCGAGAATGAGCAACAACCAGCCGGGCCCGTACGGCCAGCAGCCCCCGCAGCCGGGGCAGCCGGGTCCTTACGGCCAGCCGGGGCAGCCGGGCCAGCCGGGCCCCTACGGCCAGCAGCCGCAGGCTCCGCAGCCCGGCTACGGCTACCCCCAGCAGGCCCCGCCGCCGGCCCAGCCGGGGTACGGCTACCCGCAGCAGGGCGCGCCCCAGCAGCCCGGCCCGTACGGGCAGCAGCCGAACCCTTACGGCCAGCAGCAGCCGTACGGCACGCCGCAGGCTCCGCAGCCGGCCGGGGGGAAGAAGAAGACGGGTCTGATCATCGGCGGGGTGGCCGTGGTGGCCGCCGTGGCGGTGGGCGCGTACTTCGCCTTCAGCGGCGGCAGCGGCAGCAGTGTCGCGGACGACGGCCCGCACAAGCTGACCACTCCGGCGACGGTGCTGTCCGAGTACAAGAAGACGGACGGCAAGGGCGACACGATGTCGGAGAAGGATCTGAAGGACGCCGAGAAGTGGGGCGTGCACGATCCGAAGGACGTCAGCGCGCAGTACCAGTCGGGTGACGAGGACAACCCGCTGAGCAAGAAGATGATCCAGTTCGGCGGTGTGTACGGCAAGATCGACGACCCCGAGAAGGCCGTCGACGCGATGTTCGCCTACTTCAAGACCGAGTCCCAGAAGGACGGCGACAGCGAAGCCTCCCTGAAGGGTGAGCCGAAGGCGTACGAGCCGGCCGGGCTCGACGGCGCGGTCCTCAAGTGCCAGCAGGCCAGCGCCCCCACCGGTGCGAGCAGCGGCGGCCCGAAGGGCGTGACGCTCACGATCTGCGTCTGGGGTGACCACAGCACCCTCGGCCTGGTCATGCCGATGGACATCGCCAACCTCGCCGCGGGCCGCAGCAGCGACCCGGCGACGGACGCCGAACTGACCGCGAAGTTCCGCGCGCAGGTCCGCGTCAAGGCCTGACGCGTTCGCCACCCACGGCGAAGGGGGCCCCGGTCGGTCGACCGGGGCCCCCTTCGTACGTCGTCTGCGCCTACGCCGTCTTCTGCTCCCCCGAGCCCCGGCCCCGGGCGTCCCGGGGGATCAGGGTCGGGTTGACGTTGGAGAGGACCACGTCGGCGGTGATGACCACGCGGGCGACGTCCTTGCGGGACGGGACCTCGTACATCACGCCCTGGAGGACCTCCTCCATGATGGCGCGCAGGCCGCGGGCGCCGGTCTGGCGGAGGATGGCCTGGTCGGCGATGGCCTCCAGGGCCTCGCGCTCGAAGTCCAGCTCCACGCCGTCGAGTTCGAAGAGGCGCTGGTACTGCTTGACCAGGGCGTTGCGGGGCTCGACCAGGATCTTGAGCAGGGCCTCGCGGTCCAGGTTGTGGACGCTCGTGATCACGGGCAGGCGGCCGATGAACTCGGGGATCATGCCGAACTTGACGAGGTCCTCCGGCATGACGTCCTCGAAGACGTCCTTGGCCTCCAGCTCGCGCTTGGACAGGATCGTCGCGCCGAAGCCGATGCCCTTGGCGCCGGCCCGGGCCTCGATGATCTTCTCCAGGCCCGCGAAGGCACCGCCCACGATGAACAGGACGTTCGTCGTGTCGATCTGGATGAACTCCTGGTGCGGGTGCTTGCGGCCGCCCTGGGGCGGGACCGAGGCCGTGGTCCCCTCCAGGATCTTCAGCAGGGCCTGCTGCACGCCCTCGCCCGAGACGTCACGGGTGATCGACGGGTTCTCGCTCTTGCGGGCGACCTTGTCGATCTCGTCGATGTAGATGATCCCGGTCTCGGCCTTCTTGACGTCGTAGTCCGCCGCCTGGATCAGCTTCAGCAGGATGTTCTCGACGTCCTCGCCGACGTACCCCGCCTCGGTCAGCGCCGTCGCGTCGGCGATCGCGAACGGGACGTTCAGCATCCGCGCCAGCGTCTGCGCCAGCAGCGTCTTGCCGGAGCCCGTGGGGCCGAGCAGCAGGATGTTGGACTTCGCCAGCTCGATGGCGTCGTCACGGCCGCTCGCGCCGCCGTTCTCGCCCGCCTGGACCCGCTTGTAGTGGTTGTACACCGCGACGGAGAGCGCCTTCTTGGCGGCCTCCTGGCCGACCACGTAGCCCTCGAGGAACTCGTAGATCTCGCGGGGCTTGGGCAGCTCCTCCCAGCGCACCTCGCTGGTCTCCGCGAGCTCCTCCTCGATGATCTCGTTGCAGAGATCGATGCACTCGTCGCAGATGTACACACCGGGCCCTGCGATGAGCTTCTTGACCTGCTTCTGGCTCTTGCCGCAAAACGAGCACTTGAGCAGATCGCCGCCGTCACCGATGCGTGCCACGGTGTGCTTCCCCTTCGCCTGGGAGACGCCTGGACGCTATGAGTCCAGCGGCTCCTGGTGCTGCCTTATGTCCGACGGTACCTTGCCGGGCCCGGTGTTCGGGCCCCCCTTGGCAGGGTTCACTTTGACGTGCACCGTGCCAAGAGGGGCCGGACGTGCATGGTTCCGCTGTCAGCGGACCGCGCTGTTGTTCAGCTTGCGGGTGGAGATGATCTGGTCGACGAGGCCGTACTCCAGCGCCTCCTCGGCCGTGAGGATCTTGTCGCGCTCGATGTCCTCGCGGACCTTCTCGAGCGGCCGGTTCGAGTGCTTGGCCAGCATGTTCTCCAGCTGCTCACGCATCCGGGTGAACTCGTTGGCGATGATCTCCAGGTCGGAGAGCTGGCCGCGGCCGGTGGAGCCCGCCGGCTGGTGGATCAGCACGCGGGAGTTCGGCAGCGCCATGCGCTTGCCGGGCGTACCGGCGGCGAGCAGGATGGCCGCGGCGGAGGCCGCCTGGCCCATGCAGACCGTCTGGATGTCGGGCTTCACGAACTGCATCGTGTCGTAGATCGCCGTGAGGGCGGTCATGTCGCCACCGGGGCTGTTGATGTAGATCGAGATGTCCCGGTCGGGGTCCATCGACTCCAGGCACAGCAGCTGCGCCATGACGTCGTTGGCGGAGGCGTCGTCGATCTGGACGCCCAGGAAGATCACGCGCTCCTCGAAGAGCTTCGCGTACGGGTCGTACTCGCGGATGCCCTGGGAGGTGCGCTCGACGAAGCGCGGGATGACGTAGCGGCTGTCGGGGCGGGGCCCTTCGTACATGCCGCTGGCGGCGCCGGGGAAGTTGCTCATGGGGTTCACCGTCCTGGTGGCGTTCGGGGGGCTGGTGTCTCGGCGGTGCGTGGCGTGGCCGGGCCGGTCAGGCACCGGTGCCGCCGCCTCCCGGAACACCCGAGGCGTGCGTGATGATCTCGTCAATGAGACCGTACTCCTTGGCCTCTTCCGGGGTGAACCAGCGGTCGCGGTCGCCGTCGCGGATGATGGTCTCGACCGTCTGGCCGGAGTGCCGCGCGGTCAGCTCCGACATGCGCTTCTTGGTGCGCATCAGGTACTCGGCCTGGATCTTGATGTCCGAGACCGTACCGCCGAGGCCCGCGGAGCCCTGGTGCATCATGATGTCGGCGTGGGGCAGCGCGAAGCGCTTGCCGGCGGTGCCGCCGGTGAGCAGGAACTGGCCCATCGAGGCGGCCATGCCCATGGCGATGGTGACCACGTCGTTCGGGATGTACTGCATGGTGTCGTAGATCGCCATGCCGGCCGTCACCGAACCGCCCGGGCTGTTGATGTAGAGGTAGATGTCCTTGTTCGGATCGGCGGCGAGGAGCAGCATCTGCGCGGTGATCTTGTTGGCGATGTCGTCGTCAACCTGCTGGCCGAGGAAGATGATCCGCTCGCCGAGCAGCCGGTTGTAGACCTGGTCGCCGAGGCCACCACCGATGGAAGGCTCGCCGGCGGCGGAGGGCATCAGATTCGTCACGTATCCACCTGCTCGTCTTACGACGGCGCCGGGCCGTCTCAGTTCTGCTTGTTCTGCCTTTCATGGACCCTAACGCGAGGGCCCCTTCGGGGAATCCCGGGAATGGGGGTGTTCGCCGGGGGCGTAGCGCTCCGCCGGGGGGCCGGGTGCGGCGCCCCCCGGGGCCGGTCGCGGCCCCCGGTACGCGAACGGGCCCCGGGGACAGTCCCCAGGGCCCGCTGTACGCGCCTTACCGGCGCCGTGGGGCTGCTCAGCCCTCGGCGTTCTCCTCGGAGGTCTCCGACGCCTCGGCGGCCTCGGTCTCCTCCTCCTCGTCGTCCAGGTTGACGACCTCGCCGTTGGTGTCCTTCACCGTGGCGGCCTCGACCACGACGGCCAGGGCCTTGCCGCGGGCGACCTCGCCGACCAGGAGCGGCACCTGGCCGCCCTCGACGACGGCCTGGGCGAACTGGTCGGGGGACATGCCGGAGGAGGCCGCACGCCGCATGAGGTGCTCGGTGAGCTCCTCCTGGTTGACGTTGAGGTTCTCCTTCTTGACCAGCTCGTCGAGGACGAACTGGGTCTTGATGCCCTTGACCGCGGCCTCGCGGGTCTCGGTCTCGAACTCCTCGGCGGTCTTGCCCTGGATCTCCAGGTACTTGTCGAGGGTGAGGCCCATCTGGCCGAGCTGGTGGTGCTCCAGGTTGTGCTTGCGGGTGTTGATCTCGTCCTCGAGCAGCTTCTCGGGGACCGGGACCTCGACCAGCTCGAGCAGCTTCTCCAGGACGCGCTCCTGGGCCTGGGTGGCCTGGTCGAACTGCTTCATGTTCGCGAGGCGCTTGCGGCTGTCCGCCTTGAGCTCCTCGAGGGTGTCGAACTCGGAGGCGAGCTGCGCGAACTCGTCGTCCAGCTCGGGCAGTTCACGGGCTGCGACCTGGGTGACCTTGACGGTGACCTCGGCCTCCTTGCCCGCGGCGGAGCCGCCCTTCAGCTCGGAGGTGAAGGTGGCCTCCTCACCGGCGGACAGGCCCTTCACGGCGTCGTCGATACCGTCCAGCAGCTCACCGGAGCCGATGGTGTACGAGACACCGTTGGCGATGCCGTCCTCCAGCACCTCGCCGTCGACCTTGGCCTGCAGGTCGATGGTGACGACGTCGCCGTCCTCGGCGGCACGCTCGACCGGGGAGGTGGAGGCGAAGCGCTCGCGCAGCTGCTCGACCGACTTCTCCACGTCCTCGTCGGTGACCTCGACGGCGTCGACCTCGACCTCGATGCCCGAGTAGTCCGGGATCTCGAGGGCCGGGCGGACGTCGACCTCGGCGGTGAAGTTCAGCGTCTCGCCGTCCTTCAGCTCGGTGATGTCGACGTCGGGCTGGCCCAGCGGGCTCAGCTCGGCCTCGTTGACCGCCTCGGTGTAGAACTTCGGCAGCGCGTCGTTGACGGCCTCCTCCAGCACCGCACCGCGGCCGAACCGCTGGTCGATCACGCGGGCCGGGATCTTGCCCTTGCGGAAGCCCTTCACCGTGACCTGCTGGTTGATCTTCTTGTACGCCGCGTCGAGGCTGTCCTTGAGCTCCTCGAAGGGCACCTCGACAGTGAGCCGAACCCGGGTCGGGTTCAGGGTCTCCACGGCGCTCTTCACGGTTCGGTCTCCTTGTGGCTGACTTCTCGGGTTCTGCCGGAGCCTGACGGGCCCGGCGGATTTCGCCGCCCGGAGGAGTTCGGGCCGTGAGGGCCGGGACACACGGGCGCGCAGCTTGCATAGTAACCGCAGCCGGTCAGCGCCCCAAAAGGCGATCATCGTGACGTCATGACCCGGTGGTCGGGGTGGCGGGATTTGAACCCACGGCCTTCCGCTCCCAAAGCGGACGCGCTACCAAGCTGCGCCACACCCCGTCTGGTGCGACACGTAGGGTACATGCCCGGACCGGATCCGTCGGCCGCATTCTCCGAGGCGGGACGCGTGGTGCCGGCGTGGTCGGATTCGTTGGCCTCGGCGGCGGGCGACCCGCTACGATGCCTTCAGTGCCGCGGTCACCGACCTGCGGCGCAGTGTTGCGGGCGTAGCTCAATGGTAGAGCCCTAGTCTTCCAAACTAGCTACGCGGGTTCGATTCCCGTCGCCCGCTCTGTGTGCCGAAGGCCCAGGTAAGAGGTTGATCTCCTCTTCCTGGGCCTTCGGCCGTTCCGGGGTCCCTGTCCCCCGCGTGCACGCTCGCGCGGAGCGCCCCGCAGCGCGTGGCTGCGGGGCGTGTCCTGGTGGGGTTCAGTCGACCGTCTTCCCGTCCTGCGTGCCGCCCCTGCAGGTTCCGGTTCCGGGCACGGACGGGTTGCTCCAATCGACCGTTCCGCCGCCCTGCGTGCACTCACCCGGGGTGAGGCTCTCGGCACTGGCGGGGGCAGCGCCTGCGATGCCGAGTCCGGCGAGGGCCGCCGTGGCGATGACGGCGGCGAGGATTCGTCGAATGCGCATGTGGTTCGCCTTTCACGGATTGCCTCGGTTGGGACGCTATTCAGCTTGATGTTCATCCATGTGGGCGACACCTCATGTTGGGCCGTTCGGGTGACATTGCTTCTTCAACGGTGCGGGTTCCCGGGCCGTTGGCGTGTCACAGGCCGTTGACGTCGACGCTGTAGACGGCGCGCATGCCGTAGGGGACGTAGAGGGCGTCGCCGGACAGGACGGGGGCGGCCGCGGTGTTGCCGGAGCCGCTGTTGTCGCTGTCGTCGCGGCCGGGGAGCGTGCCGGTGACCTTGCCGGTGCGCAGGTCGAGGGCGGCCAGCCGGCCGGTGGGCGAGGCCAGGTAGAGCCGGGTGGCGGAGGCGGTGGGCGGGCCGGGCTGCTCGACGGTGGAGTTGCTCTGCCACAGCTCGCGGCCGGTCAGCGGGTCGATCGCGCGGACGCTGCCGCTGGTGAGGGTGAGGTAGACGGTGCCGCGGACGAGGTGGGCGCCGGACGCGTTGCGCGGGGTGGCCAGCCGGACGGTGGTCAGGATGTGCGAGGAGGCGTCGACCAGGGTCAGGCCGGTCAGCTTGTCCATGAGCGGGTCGGCGCCCAGCACCAGGTGGCCGCGGGTCTGGCCGAACAGGTACCGCGTGCCCTCGACGGTGACCGTCCAGCGGCTGCGGCCGGTGGCCGGGTCGAGCTGGGCGAGCGTGGTGCGCGACCGGTCGGTGTCCTCGTCGACGTGCCGGCAGGTCAGGTACGGCTGTCCGCCGGCGCCGCTCAGCTGGCATTCGCCGCTGGTGGCGGTGAGGCTCTCGGGCAGCCGGTGGCGCCAGCGGACCTTGCCGTGCGCGGCGTCCAGGAGGGCGTAGGAGTCGGAGCCGTTGCCGATGGTGGTGATGATCCCGGCCGGGGTGGCGACGGCGCCGGCGGTGTCGGGTCCGAGGCCGTTCGTGTTGGCGGAGACGACCGTCCGCCAGATCTGCTTCCCGGTGGCCGGGTCCAGGGCCTGCACGGTGTACGTGGTCCGGCTCTCCGTGTCCTCGCCGCTGTTCTTGATGTCGCGGTCGTCGGCGCCGTAGACGTAGACGGCGCCGGGGCGGGTGCCGATGATCGTGCCGCCGCCGCTGCTCCTGACCTCGGAGGGGGTGGGGTCCATCGGCTTGGTCCAGACGTTGCGGCCGTCGGCGAGGGAGAACCGGGCGGCCATGATGCCGTCGCCGGCGCACAGCAGCGCCCGGTCCGCCAGGGCGCAGCGGCTGAAGGGTCCGCCCGGGCCCGTCGTGTCCGGGTTCCCGGCCATGGGGTCCGCGGCCTGCCGGTGCCAGGCGTGCCAGCCGGCCGGCAGCTCGTGCGGCTCGTTCCCGCCGGCCCGGGCGAGCACGGTGGTGGTGGCGGCCACGGCGGCCAGTGCGGCGGTGGCGGCCACGGCGGCGGGCCACCAGCGGCGGCGCCGGCGCGGCGGTGCGGGCTCGCTGTCCGGCGGCGCGGGCTCGGGGCGCGGGTCGGGCAGCCGGCCCTCGCGGAGCAGGTGCAGCAGCTCGTCGGGGTCGGGCCGGGACTTTGGGTGCTTCTCCAGGCAGAGGCGGACGAAGGGGAGCAGGTCGTCGGGGACGCCGGCCAGCTCGGGGGTGCCCTCGACGACGCGGGTCGCGGTCTCCCAGGGGTTCGCGCTGTCGAAGGGGCCGTGGCGGGTGGCGGCGTACACGAGGACGGCGCCGAGGGAGAAGATGTCGGTGGCCGGGCCGACCTCGTGCGGCGAGGTGAACTGCTCGGGGGACATGAAGGGCGGGGTGCCCATCACGCGGCCGGTCTGGGTGAGGGCGTCCATGCCGGCGGTCTCGGCGGCGCGCGAGATGCCGAAGTCGATGACCCGGGGGCCGTCGTCGGCGAGCATGACGTTGGCCGGTTTCAGGTCCCGGTGGACCACTCCCGCGCGGTGGATGTCGCGCAGTGCCTCGGCGAGGCCGGCGGCGAGGTCGCGCAGCCGGTCCGGCGGGAGCGGGCCGTGCCGGCGGACGTGGGTGCCGAGGTCCTCGCCGGGGATGTAGAGGGTGGCCATCCAGGGGCTCGGCGCGTCGGCGTCCGCGTCCACCACGGGGGCCGTGAAGGCGCCGCTGACCTGGCGGGCTGCGGCCACCTCGCGGCGGAACCGGGTGCGGAACTCGTCGTCGTCGGCGTACTGGCCGTGGACCACCTTGACGGCGAGCCGGCGGCCGGAGGCGGAGCGGGCGAGGTAGACCACGCCCATGCCGCCGCTGCCGAGGCGGTCCTCGATCCGGTAGCCGCCCACCTCCGCCGGGTCCGAGTCGCGCAGCGCCATTCCCGTACGTACCCCCGTTGTTTCAGTGGTGCGGCCCGACCGGGCCCGCCGGGTCGCACCGGCACACCACCGGCACCCCGTCGGCTCCCCGCCGGAACGGCGCCGGTCCCCGCCCCGGTCAGAACCTGATCGAGTTGATGGACTCCGCTATCGAGTTCAGGAAGCGATTGATCGATGGTGCCATGCCGGTCGAGGCCAGGAAGAAACCGAAGAGGATCGCGACGATGGCGGGTCCGGCCTTGATGTTCCCCCCTCGGATCAACACCACCAGGATGATCGCCAACAGCAGCACCACGGACAGTGAAATGGCCACAACTGATCACACACCCTCGGTCGGTCCGCTCTCCCGGCCCGGAGGTACGGCCCGCGCACCCCCGCCAGAACCATCGTGCCACCAACCCGGCCGCCCTATGCGGCCCATGACACAACGTCGGTGGCGGGTCCCGGTGCGGGCGATACGCCGCACAGTAATTCGACAGGGTCCGCATGCCCGACTCACCGCGGAATTACGCGAGTTGGTTTCTGTGCCCACACATCACGTGCGCAAGTAATTCGAATTGATGGCACAGAGAAGAGGTATGCCCCAATTAGTCAGGATGAATCGGGACATCGAGGGTGAACTGACGACCCGTACGTGCCCGTCATCACGTGCACAAGAGAGGCACGTTCGGGAAATGAGCGGGTACCCGGAGGCGATAAGCAGGAATGACTGCGGGAGTTTTACGAAATCCCGCAGACGACGCTAGGGTGCCTCAGATGTTTGACGCCGCCTCGTCCCCCGGCCAGAACCGCAGACCGCTCCCCCCGGCACAGCAGCCGGCGGACGGGGTGCCCGCTCCGCGTACCCCGACGAGTGCGCGGGAACCGCGGCCGAAGGCGGACAGACCCGGCAAACAGCGCGACTCCTTCTTCGACAACGCCAAGTACCTGGCCATCGTCCTGGTCGCGATGGGGCACTCGTGGGAGCCGCTGAAGGGCGACAGCCGCATCCTGGAGGGTGTGTACACCGTCGTGTACGCCTTCCACATGCCGGCGTTCATCATCATCTCCGGCTTCTTCTCGCGCAGCTTCGACATGCGGCCGGACCGGCTGAAGCGGCTGATCACCGGTGTCGTCGTGCCGTACGTCCTGTTCGAGACGGCGTACCCGCTCTTCAAGAACGCCGTCACCGGCTCGCACGAGGACATCAGCCTCCTCGATCCCTGGTATCTCACCTGGTTCCTGGTCGCCCTGTTCGTCTGGCGGCTGACCACGCCCGTCTGGAAGCTGGTGCGCTGGCCGCTGCCGGTGGCCCTCGGCATCGCCATGCTGGCGACCGTCAGCCCGAACATCGGTGACGACCTCGATCTGCAGCGGGTCCTGCAGTTCCTGCCGTACTTCGTGCTGGGCCTGTGCATGAAGCAGGAGCACTTCCACCTGGTGCGCCGGCGCTGGGTGCGGATCATGTCGGTGCCGGTGTTCGCGGCGGCGCTGGCGGTCGGCTGGTGGGCGGTGCCGCGCATGAACACCGGGTGGTTCTACCACCGGGACTCGGCGCAGGAACTGGGCGCGCCGTGGTGGTGCGGGCCGGTGATGGCGCTCGCCCTGATGGGCTGCTCGCTGGTGCTGACGGCCTGCTTCTTCGCCTGGGTGCCGCGCCGGCGGATGTGGTTCACGGCGCTCGGCGCGGGCACGCTCTACGGCTACCTGCTGCACGGCTTCCTGGTGAAGTTCGGCGACTACCGGGGCTGGTTCGAGCACCCGTGGCTGCACCGGCCGCTCGGCGAGATCCTGGTGACCCTGCTGGCGGGGGCCGCCGTCACGGTGCTGTGCACCGGGCCGGTGCGGCGCGTGTTCCGGTTCGCGATGGAGCCGAGGATGGAGTGGGCGTTCCGGCAGGACGCGGCCGAGCTGGCCCGCGAGCGGCAGAAGCCGCGGGAGACGGCCGGGGTCTAGCCGGTTCCTCCGGGTCGCCCTTCACAGACCGAGGAGTGCGCGCATGCGGGCGTACTTCTCGGTCAGTCGTTTCCGGGTCGGCTCGTCCAGGACGGCGAGGCGGTCCGGGTCGGCGTTGTGCGCGAGGTCGGCCTCCTTCACCAGCGGGGCGCCCGGGGTGGTGAGGATCCGGCGCGCGTACGCCTCCGGTGCCTCGCCGGGGCGCTTGGTGAGGGCGTCCACGATGGCCTTGGTGCGGGGGGTCAGGGCGGCGGCGGCCAGCCAGTCGCGGGTGAGGGCGTCGTCCTCGACGGAGTCGTGCAGCCAGGCCGCCGCGATCTGCTCCGCGTCGCCGCCGCGTGCGCGGACGCCTGCGGCGACGGCGGCGAGGTGCTCGGCGTACGGCCGCCCCGCCTTGTCGGTCTGGCCCTCGTGGGCGGCGCGGGCGACGGCCTCCACCTCGGCGAGTGTGAGAGGGGTCATGGGGGCAGTGTCTCTCACGGGGTGCGGGGCGGGCGTCCGGGTCAGCGGGGGTTCGAAGCGGGTTCGCGGCAGATGAGCAGGAGGGCCCGGTCGTCGTTGACGTCCTTCGCCACCGCCTCGATGAGGTGCCAGGCGGCGCCGTGGAAGCCGCCGGAGACGTAGCGGTCGGCCTCGCCCGTGAGGCGGTCGATGCCCTCGACGATGTCGCGGTCGGAGGTCTCCACCAGGCCGTCCGTGAAGAGCATCAGCACGTCGCCGGGGCGCAGGGAGCCCTTCACGGGGTCGAACTGGGCGCCGTCGTACACCCCGAGCAGCGGGCCCTCGGCGGCCTTCTCCTCCCAGCGTCCGCTGCCCGCGCTCAGCTGGAGCCCCGGCGGATGGCCGGCGGAGTACAGCTCGTAGTCGCCGGAGTCCAGGTCGAGGACCAGGTGGATGGAGGTGGCGAAGCCTTCGTCCCAGTCCTGGCGCAGCAGGTAGCCGTTGGCGGCGGGGAGGAAGGCGTGCGGGGGCAGGGAGCCCAGCAGGCCGCCGAAGGCGCCCGAGAGCAGCAGGGCCCGCGAACCCGCGTCCATGCCCTTGCCGGACACGTCCGTGAGGACGACCTCCAGGGTGCGGCCGCCGTTCGTACGGGCCGCGACCACGAAGTCGCCGGAGAACGACTGGCCGCCGGCCGGCCGCAGCGCCATCTCGTGGTGCCAGCCCCGCGGCAGCTTCGGCAGCTTGCTCTGCACCCGGATCCGCTCGCGCAGGTCGAACAGCATGGTGCCGCCGCGCCGCCAGGGCACGCCGACCCGGCTGCGGAACTGCGCGGTCAGCAGCCCGAAGAAGCCGCACGCGGCGACCACCAGGACGATGCCCGGGGTGACCCGGGAGGGGCCCTCGGTGTACGGGCCGAGCCGTACCGACTCCACGATCAGCGCGGTGGCCGCCGCCGCGTACAGGCCCAGCAGGCTCGCCGGGCGCAGCAGCAGGCCGCCGGCGACGATCGGCAGCACCAGGGTGGCCGGGGAGCACCACACCGAGTCCAGGAGGGTCATGGCCGCGAGGAGCGGTACGGTCAGCAGCAGTCCGGCGAAGGCGATCCAGTCCGAGCCGTCCCCGCGGAAGTAGTCGACGGCGCTTCTGCGCAGGCCGACGCGGACCCGGTGCCACTGCTTCTTCCACCGGGCCGTGAACGTCTCGGCCTTCGCGCGCCGCTGTCGTCCTGCTGCCATTAGTCCGGGACCCTATCCAGCCGACCGGCTGCTTGGCACGGGAGGTCCCACTTGTCCCCCTGTGAGATTCCGCTTCGCCGTCCGTGCGCCGGGTCCGCCGCCGGGTCCGCCGGGCTCGGGGCGGGGAGAAATTCGGTGGCTGGTCCCGCTTCGCCCTGATAGGCATGGCCCATGGGGACTGACCACGGAACCGAGTTGAAGCCGCTGCGCCCGGAGGAGTTCGACCGGTGGTGGGACCACCTGATCCGGGCCTTCGGCGGCGGGCCGGCCTCGGCCGAGGAACGCGAACTGGACCGGTCCGTCACCGAGTTCGACCGCTCCCTGGGCGTCTGGGACGGGGACACGCTCGTCGGTACGGGCGGGGCCTTCAGCTTTCGGATGACCGTGCCGGGCGGCGCGGTGGTGCCCACGGCCGGGGTGACGATGATCAGCGTGGCCGCGACGCACCGGCGGCGCGGGGTGCTGACGTCCATGATGCGGCGGCTGCTGGACGACGCGCGCGCCAAGGGCGAGCCGCTGGCCGCGCTGTTCGCCTCCGAGCCCGCGATCTACGGCCGTTTCGGGTACGGCACGGCGACCTTCCAGCTCGGCGCCGAGATCGACACCGGCCGTGTCACCCTGGCGCTGCCGGAGGGCACCGACGAGGTGCGCGTGCGCTACGCGCCGCCCGCCGACGTCCTCGCGGAGTGCGAGGCGGTGTACGCGGCCCTGCTGCCCCGCCGTCCGGGCATGCTGGCGCGGCAGCCCGGCTGGGAGCGGGCCGCGCTGGTCGACCCGGAGAGCGAGCGGCAGGGGGCGTCGGCGCTGCAGTGCGTGGTCGCCGAGCGGGACGGCGAGGTCACCGGGTACGCGCGCTTCCGCACCAAGATGGGCTGGGGGCCGAGCGGTCACGACGGCACGGTGACCCTGGAGGACCTGGCCGCCCTCGATCCGGCGAGCGAGGCCGCGCTGTGGCGCTTCCTGTTCGGCATCGACCTGATGACGACGCTGAAGGTGCGGGCCCGGCCGGTCGACGACGCCTGGCAGCACCTGGTCTCCGACCTCCGCCGCTGTCTGCCGCAGCAGCGGGACGCCGGGTACGTGCGTCTCGTGGACGTCGGAGCGGCCCTGTCGGCCCGTACGTACCTCGCGCCCGTGGACGTCGTGTTCGAGGTGGAGGACGCCTTCTGCCCCTGGAACGCGGGGCGGTGGCGGCTGACGGGCGACGCGAAGGGCGCGTCCTGCGAGCGTACGGCCGACGCGGCCGACGTCGCCCTGTCGGTGCGGGAGTTGGGCGCGGCCTATCTGGGCGGGGTGAGCCTGCTGTCGCTGGCGGCGGCCGGGCGGGTCCGGGAGCTCCGGCCGGGGGCGCTGACGGAGGCATCGGTGGCCTTCGGCTCACCGGTGGCTCCCTGGTTCCCGCACGGCTTCTAGGGTCTGTGGATCAGCGCTGCTGGCAGCCGGGGCACCAGAAGAGGTTGCGGGCGGCGAGGCCGGCGGTGCGGATCCCGCTGCCGCAGACGTGGCAGGGCAGGGTGGCGCGGCGGTAGACGTAGACCTCGCCGCCGTGGTCGTCCACGCGGGGCGGGCGGCCCATCGCCTCCGGGGTGTGCTCGGGGCGGACGGTGTCGATCCGGTTGTTCCGCACGCCCTCCCGCATGAGGTCCACCAGGTCGGCCCAGATGGCGTCCCACTCGGCCGGGGTGATGTCCCGGCCGGGGCGGTAGGGGTCGATGCCGTGCCGGAAGAGGACCTCGGCGCGGTAGACGTTGCCGACACCGGCGACGATCTTCTGGTCCATGAGCAGGGCGGCGATCGTCGTACGGCTGCGGGAGATCCTCCGGTACGCCGTGCCCGGGTCGGCGTCCTCGCGGAGCGGGTCGGGGCCGAGGCGGTCGTGGATCGCCTGCTTCTCGGCGTCCGTGATCAGGGCGCAGGTGGTGGGGCCGCGCAGGTCGACGTACGACGTGCCGGTCGCGAGCCGGAGCCGGACGGTGTCGGTGGGCGGCGGTGCCGGGGCGGCACCGAAGCCGACCTTGCCGAAGAGGCCGAGGTGGATGTGGATCCAGTCGGCGTCCCGGAAGCCCAGGAAGAGGTGCTTGCCGTGGGCTTCGGTGGCGGTCAGCTCGGTACGGTCCAGGAGGGCGGCGGCGTCGGAGAACTTGCCCTGGGGGCTGGTGACGCGGGGGGCCGTGCCGAGGAAGTGCTCGGCGTAGTCCCGGGCCAGCCGGTGGATCGTGTGCCCTTCCGGCACGGCGGGGGTGTCCTTTCGGTTCTCCGCCCGTCCGCCCCCCCCGGGCGGGTGGGGGGGGGTGTTGTGGGTTGGGTCT
>NZ_JBEYXJ010000032.1:0-77000 GCF_040645015.1 Streptomyces sp. NPDC046881
CGCGCCATCATCCGCCCCGCGGCGGCACCCGCCGTGGGGGGGGGGGGGGGGGCGGGCGGGCCGGGCCCGTCGCCACCGGCGCGCCCAGCCCCCCGCCCCGCCCGCCCCCCCCGGGGCCGGGCGGACCGGGGCGCCGTGCCTCAGTGGGCGTTGGCGAACCGCTTGAACGCGGCCTTGGTGCCGGGGCCGGCGATGCCGTCGATGCCGCCGCGGTAGCCGTAACCGTCCTTCAGGAGCCGCTGGAGCGCCTTGATCGTGCCCTTGCCGACGACGCCGTCGATCGGGCCGGTGTAGCCCCAGTACTTCTTCAGGCAGCGCTGGAAGGCCTTCCAGCTGTTGGTGCCGAGCTTGCCGTCGATGGAACCGCGGTAGTTCCAGTACGTCTTCAGCCAGCGCTGGACCTTCTTCGCCTGGGTGGCGTTCAGCCCGAGGTTGTTCACCGCCTGCGGGGTGACGGCCTCGCTGACCGCCGCCGGCTGGGCCGCCGCGGGCGCGGCGAAGCTGGTGCCCGCCGCGGCCAGGCTGCCCGCGGCCAGCGCCACGGTCGTCGTGGCGGCGAGGAGGGTCCTGGTGAAGATGTTCGTCTGCATGTGTTTCCCCCTGGTTGACGAGTGCCTCACGGCACGGCACACAAGTTATGTGCCGGGGCTCGGCCCGTCGCCAACCCGGGAGTTGATCCCTGGCTCCACCGGCCGCGGTACGCGGGGCCGGTGTACAACCTGCGCGGTAGGTCCAGGGGGCGCACACCGCCGGCGCTCAGCCCCTGCCTCCGCTCAGGTTCCCCCACCGGGGTCCGATCTGCTTCCACTCCTCGTCCCACTCGGCCATGCGCCGCCGGATGAGCCGGCCGCGGACCAGCCATCCGGCGCCCCAGACCAGCGCGCCGGCCGCCGGGGCGACGAGGGCGCCGGTGAGCGCCGACTGCAGGTCGGCCGCCGCGCCGGTGACGGGGGCGGGGACGACCCGGTCCGACCGGTTCGCCCACACGGTGATCCGGGTTCCGGCGGGGGCTCCCGGGAAGACCTTCGCCCGGTCGGTGTGCACCGAGCCGTCCGCGTCCGTCCAGCGCACCGCGGCCCACACCCGCCCGTCGTCGTATCCGCTGCCCGCTGCCGGGGTGCGCGCCGCGTCGTCGGTGAGGACGGCGGCCACGGGGTGCACCTGGGCCAGCCGCGCCGTGAACGCCGACTCGGAGGTGCGGGCGGCCACGACGCCCGCGAAGACCCCGGCGATCAGGGCCAGCAGCCAGCCGGCGAGGACGATCCAGGCCTCGACGACGTCGCTGTGCCGCTTGAGCGGGTTGCGCCGCCACCGCCACAGCCGCACCGGGGTGACCGTCGTGGGAGGTGTCCGTGTCATCGTCACCGCCTCCTCTCGCACCGGCGGCCCGCAGCCGGAGCGGCCCCCCGCGGTCTCCCGGACCCGGTGTCCCGCGCGGGGGGTCATGACACCATCCTGCACCTCTCCCGGCCCGTCGTCCGCTGCGGAGCGGGGCTCGGGCCCCCGGCCCTGCCGGGAGCGTGCGGGAGGCGCGGCCGCCCGGCCCTAGGAGGGCGTGAGCGGCAGGTCGTCGGTGTAGGCGTTGACGGGCTGGGCGACGGGTGTGGCGTCCCGGACGTCGAGCGCCGCCTCCGCGGTGCCGGTGCCGAGGGTGCCGTGCGGGTGCCAGGTGCCGGTCACCGCCAGCCAGGTGTCGGCGGGCGGCGCCTCGGTGCCGTACATGCGGACCTTGACCGTCTGCGAGTCCGCCGCGCAACAGGTGAAGATGATGCGGGTCAGGTACCAGCCGCCGTCCTCGCCGGCCGGGGTGACGAAGCCCGTCAGCCGCACGGTGCGGTTCCCGACGGCCCGGCTGCGGTCCTGCTGGACCCGCTTGGTGAAGTCGGTGAGGGTCAGCGGCAGCGGCGAGGTCGCGGGCAGCGGGGCGAACCCCTTGTGCTGCACGGCGACGGGCTTGCTGTGGGCGCGGGCCGCGGTGTACGCGCCGAGCGCGGGCGGGGCGTACAGCAGCAGGCTGAGCGCGGGCAGGAACAGCAGCCAGGCGATGCGCGGGGTGCCGGTGTGGTCGTGGCCGTGCTCGTGCCCGGTGTCCCCGGAGCCGTGGTGCCGGTCCCGGACGGCCGCTCCCGCCAGGCCGAGCAGCAGCAGGACCAGCCCGGACGCGATGAGCAGCGGACGCAGTCCGGCCTTGACGTAGCGCAGGTAGGTGTCGGTGAACAGGGACGCGTGCAGCAGCCCGGTGCCGGTCAGTGCCAGGAGCAGGGTCTGGACGGGGCGTTTCACAGCAGCGCCCCTCCGGTCAGGGCGCTCGCGGCGATCGCCACGGCCGTGGTCGCCGCGGAGAACCGCCAGGCGAAGGCGCGGCCGAAGGTGCCCGCCTGAAGGGCGATCAGCTTCAGGTCGACCATCGGGCCGACCACCAGGAAGGCGAGCCGGGCGGTGGGTGAGAAGCCGGTGAGGGAGGCCGCGACGAAGGCGTCCGCCTCCGAGCAGACGGCCAGCACCACGGCGAGGCCGGCCAGGAAGAGCACCGAGAGCCAGGGCGAGCCGGAGAAGGTGTCGAGGACGGAGCGCGGCACGGTGACGTTGAAGGTGGCGGCGGCCATGGCGCCGAGCACCAGGAAGCCGCCGGCGTGCAGGAAGTCGTGCTGGAAGCCGAGCCGGAACTCGGTCCAGCGGCTGTGGCCGTGGTGGTGGCCGGTGTGCCGGTGGCGCAGCAGCGGGCGCAGCCATTCCTCCTTGCCGAGCCAGAGCCACAGCCAGCCCATGACGGCCGCCGTGGTGAGGGAGGCGAGCAGCCGGGCGGCGACCATCGCGGGGTTGCCGGGGAAGGCGACGGCGGTGGCCGTGAGCACGACGGGGTTGATCGCCGGTGCGGAGAGCAGGAAGGCGAAGGCGGCGGCCGGGGTGACGCCCCGGCGGATGAGGCTGCCGGCGACGGGGACGGAGGCGCACTCGCAGCCCGGCAGGATCGCGCCGGCGGCCCCGGCGACCGGTACGGCGAGGGCCGCCCGCTTCGGCAGCACCCTGGCGAACAGGTCGGCCGGCACGAACGCGTTGATCGCGCCGGACAGGGCGGTGCCGAGGAGCAGGAAGGGGAGCGCCTGGACGGTGATGGCCAGGCAGACGGTGCGCCAGGCCTGGACGGCCGGATCGTCGAGCCACCGGGTGCCGGCCGGCAGGAGCACGGCGGTGGCTGCTGCCGTGAGCACGAGGGCGGCGCCGAGCGGCCGGGGCCGGATGCGACGCACGGCCGGACCGAGGGGCACGGCCGCCGCACCCACCAGTTCATCCGATTTTTCCATGGTCACTCCGGATGTCGGTGTCCGGCCGACGATAAGCGAGGAGGGCGGCCCGGCCGCGCGTACACGCCGCCCCGGGGGCGAGCCGGGCCCCGGAATGTGCTCCATCGGTGGGTTTTCTCACAATCCGGGTGAATCGGGCTCGAAGGTGACCGGGGCCACGTCGCCGGACGCGTGCGGTGGCTACGTTCGTGACCCATGTCCTCCCGCCCCTCCCGCACCGCACGGACCAAGGCCGGCGCCCTGCTGGCCTCGGCAGCGGCCCTGCTCTCCGCCGGCCTCCTGCACCCGGCCCCGGCCATGGCCGCCGGCACCGCACCCTCCGGACACTCCGCGCACGCCACGGCGGCCGTACTCGACCTGGACGGCGCCGGCGGCACCCCCGTGCTGCACGGCGAGGACCGGGCGTACGACACCGCCAGCATCGTCAAGGTCGACATCCTCGCGGCGCTGCTGCTCCGGGCGCAGGACGCGGGACGGCAGCTCACCGCACAGGAAAGGAAGCGCGCCGAGCCGATGATCCGGCGCAGCGACAACGCGGCGACGAACGCGCTGTGGCGGCAGATCGGCCGGGCCCCCGGGCTGGCGGCGGCCAACAAGCGGCTGGGGCTGACCTCGACGACGGGCGGCCCGGGCGGCAAGTGGGGCCTGACCCGGACCACCGCGAGCGACCAGATACGGCTGCTGCGGGCGGTGTTCGGCGCCGGGGGCGCGGTGCGTGCGGGCTCCGGCGGGCTCGACGCGCGGTCCCGCGCCTATATCCGCACCCTGATGGGCCAGGTCGTACCCGAGCAGCGCTGGGGCGTCTCCGCGGCCGGCACCGAGGACGCCGGGCAGGCCCTGAAGAACGGCTGGCTGGAGCGGAACACCACGGGCCTGTGGGACGTCAACAGCGTCGGCCGGGTCACGGTCAAGGGGCACCGGTACCTCGTGGCGGTCCTGTCGGACGGCAGCGCATCCATGGACGACGGCGTGTCCCTGGTGGAACGGACGGCCCGCGCGGCCGTGTCCTGAGGGAGGCGGCCCGGCCGGCGGGCCACCGGAGCCCACTGGTTCGAACCAGTCGCCGGTTCCCTGTGACACGCCTGTGACAGTCGGCGGACAGCTTCATGAAGTCCGGCGAGCAATCTGGTGGAACAAGGGCAAAGCGCCCCAAACGGACAGCCCCCAGCCGTTCCGCCGGAGGAATCACCATGAGCGCCATCCTCTCCCCGTCGCACGCCGAAGCCCCCGCCCCCGCGCTGGCTCCGCGCGAGCGGGAGACGCTCCGGCACATCGCCGCCGGCCGCACCTACCTGCAGACCGCCCGCCACATGGGACTGTCCACCCACACCGTGGACGCCTACCTGCGCCGCATCCGGGCCAAGTTCAACATCACCAACACCGCCGAGCTGACCCGCATGGCCATCGCCCTGGGCCTGTGACCGCCGCGGCTTTTCGGCCGCCGAGGAAGGGGCACGCGGTCGGGGTACGACTTCCGACCGGAGGAGCGGTACCGCGATGGCCGAGTACGAACGTTCCCGCACGATGCCCGCACAGCCCGAGCAGGTCTTCGACCAGGCGGCCAACACCGCCCAGCTCGACGCCTGGCTCCCGGGCGAACTGCACGTAGACGTCCAGGAGCCGCCCGCCGTGACCGTCCACGAGGACCGTTCCGGCGAGGACATGCCGGCCCTGCTGCGCTCGGAACCGGACCAGATGCGCCTGGAGTGGGGCACCCGCGAGCAGGGCAGTTACGCCGGCTGGCTCCAGGTGGCCGGCATCGGCAGCGGAGCCAGCGAGGTGACCGTGCACCTGTCCTTCTTCGAGGACAGCCACGATCCGGGCGAGCAGGCGGTGTGCGACGCCCTCGACGACAGCCTGAGCCGGCTGGAGGAACAGGTGCGGCTGCGGGTGGACAACCCGGCCGGCTGACATGGCTCACCCGGTGGACTGGTCCCCGCTGCGTCTGAGCACCCCCGTCAAACAGCACGTCTTCGGCGGCCGGGCCCTCGCCGACCGGCTGGGCCGGACCGGACTGCCGGACGGCCCCGTCGCCGAGACCTGGGAGGTCAGCGACGTCGACGGCGAGGGCGCCACGGTGACCGAGGGCCCGCTGGCCGGGCGGTCGCTGCGGGAGCTGATGACGGCGGACCCCGGCGGGCTGGTCGGGGACCGCCCGCACGGGGCGCGCTTCCCGCTGCTCACCAAGTTCATCGACGGCCACCGGGCCCTGCCCGTGCACCTGCACGCCGACGACGCCACCGCCCGCCGCCTGGAGGGCGAGCCCAACGGCAAGACCGAGGCATGGCACGTGCTGGACGCCGTACCCGGCGCCACCGCGCTGGTCGGGGTGCGGCCCGGCGTCGACCGGGAGCGACTGCGCCGGGCACTGCCGGCGCAGGACTTCGACGCGGTACTGCGCCGGCTGCCGGTGCGCGCCGGGCAGACGGTGTACGTGCCCGGCGGAACCCTGCACAGCTTCGGGCCCGGCACCCTGGTGTACGAGATCGAGCAGACCTCCGACATCCAGCAGCACGCCATGCCGTGGCGGATGGAGGACGGCGCGCCGCTGGACGAGCGGGAACGCGAGGCGGACATCGAGCGGCTGCTGGCCGAGTGGCGGCCGGAGCCGCGCCCGCAGTTCCAGCCCGGCCTGAGTGTCCCGGCCGGGGACACGGTGGTGCGCACGGTGCTGTGCGCGGGGCCCTACTTCGCCCTGGAACGGTGGACCGCCGGCGGCGGCGCCCGCATCACCCGCTCGTTCGCCACGGCGCAGGTGCTCAGCAACGCCGGCGGCCCGGTGACCGTCGACTGCGACGGCTGGACCGGCCGGCTCGACCGGGCCCGGACGCTGCTGCTGCCCGCCGCGCTCGGGGAGGTGCGGGTGACCGGGCCCGCGGATGTCCTGTTCGGCTACGTCCCCGGGCTGGAGGCCGACATCCGGGCCCCGCTCGCGGCCGCCGGGCACGGGCCGGCCGCGATCGCCGCGCTCGGCGAGGGGCTCCGGGCGCGCGGGTCCGCGCGGGACGGCAGGGGTTCGGACGCCGGTCGGCACCTGCGGTGACAGCTGCTTGAGACGCCTAGCGGGCGGCCGCCGGTCAGGAGCCGGAACCCAGCCGCTGGGTCGAGTAGGCGCACTCGGTGTAGAGGTAGCCGGACCTGAGCTTGGCGGTGTCCGAGGCCGGGGTCGCGGTGCTGTCGCCGTTCGGCTTGTGCACGAAGTAGGTGGTGCCGACGGGCAGGCTGATGGTGCGCTGCGGGTAGTGCCTGCTGCTGTCGCTGCAGGGCTTGAAGGTCTTGAACACCGTGTCCGCGAACGTGTACACCTTGCAGCCGCCGCAGCCCTTGAGGGTGAAGCTGCCGGTGACCGGGCCGGTGTACAGGACGGTGATGTCGTCCGGGCTGTCGTTCTTGACCGTGACGGAGATGCTCCCGCCGGAGGCCGTGGTGGGCAGTTTCCGGCCGGCCGCGGGAAGCGTCCGGGCGACCTCGGCGGCTATGGCGATCTTCTCGGCGCGGGCCCGGTTCCGGTCGTGCCGGTGGTCCGCGGCGAACTGCTCCATGGTCTTCTGTGCCGCCGCGAACTCGCCGTCCTTGTACTGGTCGACACCGCACGCGTACGTGCCCGAGTCGCCGCTGCTGCCGGCCCGGCTCGCGGTCCTCGCCAGCCCGCCGTCCGTGTCCCGGGCGGAACCGGCCAGGTCGCCGATCCGGGTGTCGAGGTCGCGCAACCGCTCGACGGCCGTGCAGGGGTCGTCGCCGTCGACGGCCTTCTCCTGCTTCCGCACCGCCGCGTCGACGGCGGGCGCCACCTTGGCCGCCGCCCCGGACCGCGGGAAGGTGTCCAGCAGGTCGCCGAAGCGGCTCACCCAGTCCACCTCGCCGGCCGCCAGGGACTGCTCCCCGCACCCGTACAGGGCGTTCGCGAGCCGGTCGTCGGGCCAGCCGGCCAGCGAGCCGAGCTGTTCCTCGGGCATCGTGTCCGGCAGGGTGCGCAGGTACTTCAGCGGCTCCACGGCGTCGCAGTACCGGCCGTGTCCGTAGGCCGCGCCGACGGTGGTGTAGTA
The DNA here is from genome assembly GCF_040645015.1 of Streptomyces sp. NPDC046881. Lineage (NCBI taxonomy): Bacteria > Bacillati > Actinomycetota > Actinomycetes > Kitasatosporales > Streptomycetaceae > Streptomyces > Streptomyces sp. NPDC046881. Next base: position 7,352 of record NZ_JBEYXJ010000032.1, read on the forward strand.
GGTGCGCAAGCTGTCGGGGACCCTGCGTGCGGCGCGGGACCCGGAGTGGTGCACGGCGATGTCGCGGTAGACGTCCAGGGCGCTGCGGTAGTCCGGTGCGGCGGAGCCGAAGGACCGCCGGCCGCTCTCGGCCACCAGGTCGTCGGCGCGCTCCAGGCGGCCGAGCAGCGCCTGCTCCACGGCTTCCGCGTGGGCGTCCCGGTACCAGAGGGCACCGCCGGCGGGTACGGCGAGCAGCAGTACGCCCAGCAGGAGCGCGAGCGGCGCCCGGCCGGGCCAGGTGAGCCGGGTGCGCAGACCGGCGAGTCCGCCGTGGACGGCAGCCGCCAGCAGGAGTACGGCGTAGCCGGCGAGCGCGGCCCCCGGGACGCCGTCGGCGTCGGCGGGGAGCGCCGCGAGCAGCAGCGCGGCGGTCGCCGCCCAGCAGGCCGCGGCCGGCACCCAGCGGCGCAGGAGCACGTAGCCGAGGCCGAGACCGCTCAGGTTGAGCAGGGCGGTCGCGGCGGCCCGCCGGGCGTCCGGCGGCTCGGGCGGCGGGCCCGCGGGCCGGGGCGGCGCGCCCGCCGGCATGGGCGGCGGCGGTCCGCCGTACCCCTGGTTCGGACCGTACGGACCTCCGGACATGATGGCTCCCCCCGGTCAACTGCGGCCGCATGTCTGCGGATCCGCAGTGTACGGGCGCGGGCGTGAACCCGACAGAGGCCCGAAAGCGGGCCCTTTCCTACACGACCCTTATTTGCCTCATGCCCTATTTGTCTGATTATCCTGGGCGGCCTTGCCGGGCCGGCCGAGCGGCCCGCGGATCCCGACGAGGAAGGGGGCGAGCACGGCATGCGCGGCGCACGGTGGTCCGCTCTGCCGGCACGGACGAGATGCTTCGGCCGCACCCACTGCGCCGAGGCCGCCCGGGCGACCGTGGCAGCCGGGCTGACGTGGCAGACCTGCACGGCACTGCTGCACACACCCGACCCGTACGCGGGCGCCGTCGCCGCGCTGCTCATCGTCGAGACGACGGTGGTGCGCACGGTCTCCGCCGCCCTGCGGTACGGCGCGGGCTGTCTGCTCGGCGTTCTCATCGCCGTCCCCGGCGCCCTGTACGCCCGGCCCGGCATGGCGGGTCTGGTCCTGGTCGTCTTCGTCTCCGTGCTGTTCGCCCGGCGCGGGTTCCTCGGGCACCACGGCATCCACGTGCCGACGACCGCGCTGATCACGTTCGCCCTGGTCCGGGACCGGCACCCCGGCGAGCTGCTCTCCCACCTGGCGGAGATCGTGCTCGGCATCGCCTTCGGCCTGGCGTGCAGCGCTCTGCTGCTCCCCGCCGTGCGGGTGCGGTCCGCCGAGCGGGCGCTGGAGGAGCTGCGGGAGCTGGTGGCCCGGTACCTCGACGGTCTGGCCGACACGGTCGTGGGCCGCGGGCGGCCGCGGGACGTGCTCGGCCCCGCCTGGGAGCAGGACCTCGACCGGGCCCTGGAGCGCGCCCGCACGGCCGTGGACGAGGCGCACGAGAGCGTGCGGTGGAACCCGCGGCCGGCCGCCCGGCGGCGCCGCTGGCACCTGGACCGCCGGGTGCTGCGGACCCTGGCCGAGGTGGCACGCGAACTGACGGCCACGGGCCGGCTCCTCGACGCGCACCCGGAGGCGGCCGGTACCTCCGGTCCCGGCACCGCCTTCGCCCAGCCGTACGCCCGGCTGCTGCGCACCACCGCGCTGTGCGCCTACTCCTGCCGGGGCGGCCGACCGCACCCCGCCCTGCCCGCGACCCGGCGGGCCCTCACCCGGCTCGGCACCGCCCGCTGCACTCCCCCGGCCGCCGGCGCCGAGGCCGGCCGCCTGCTCCGGCACCTGGAGTCGGCCCTGTCCTGCCTGTCGGCACCGGCGCCCGCCCCGCCCGTCCGCACCCGCCGGGCACCCAGTCCGCTACGGCCCCCCTCGCGACGATGACCCACACCACTGCTCCGCACACCGCCCCCCGCCCCCGCACCCCCGCGCCCGCCGACCCCCGGCGCCCGGCCCGGACCCTGGTCCGCCGCCTGACCCGGTCCCGCGCTCTGCTCGCGGCGGCCCCCGTCGCCCTGATGACGGTCGTCGCCCTGACCGATCTGCTCACCCCCGACTGGCTGCACGTGTCACCGGTGATGGTCGCCGTGCCCGTGCTGGCCTCGGTGCTGCTCCCGCTGTGGGCCACGGCGTCCCTGGGCTGTGCCGCGCCGGCCGTGACCGCCCTGCTCCAGGCGGACGCCGGGCAGTACGGGCGTCCGGACTCGGACGTCGTGCTGTTCAGCCTGTTCGTGGTCGGCCTGACCTCGATGGCCGCCTGTGGCCTGCGCGGGCGGCGGGAACGCCAGTTGCAGCAGGTCCGCTCGGTGGCGGAGACGGCACAGCGGGCGCTGATGCACCCCCTCCCCCACCGGATCGGTTCGCTGGCCCTGCGCGGGGTGTACCTGCCGGCCGAGTCGGAGGCGAGGATCGGCGGCGACTTCTACGAGGCGCTGCCGACGCCGTACGGCACCCGGATCCTGGTCGGCGACGTCCGGGGCAAGGGGCTGCCGGCCGTCGGGGCCTCCGCCGCCCTGCTCGGCGCCTTCCGTGAACTCGCCTACCGTGAGCGGTCGTTGACGAGGGTCGCCGAGCGGCTGGACGAGCGGGCCCGGCGGCACATCGCCGCCGTCGACGGCATCCTGGAGGACGGCCGGACGGACGGCGCGCTGTTCGCGGAGCGGTTCGCGACCGCGCTGCTGGTGGAGTTCCCGCCCGGGGAGCCCGTGGCCCGCCTCGTGCACTGCGGGCACCCCGAGCCGTTCCTCGTGCACGCCGGGCGGGTGCGGGGCCTGCTTCTCGACCGGCCCGGAGCCCCGCTCGGACTCGGCGACCTGCTGGACACGGCACCGCCGGTCCAGACCCTGCCGTTCGGCCCGGGCGACCGGCTGCTGCTGTACACCGACGGGTTCATCGAGGCCCGGGACCGGCGCGGCCGATTCCTCGACCTGACCGCCCACGTCGAGGCGCACGCCGGCCGGCCCCTGGAGGCGATGGTGGCCGCCCTGCGCCGAGACCTCGTCCGCCATGTGCACGGCGACCTGGGCGACGACGCGGCGCTGGTGGCGCTGGAGCGGCTGCCCGGACACCCGGACTCCGCACGCCCCGAGCCCCGGCACCCCGGCCGGTGAACGGTCCCCTTTCGGCCCCCTTCTCCCGTCCGCGCCCGGGCCGGGCACCGGGTCGCCGATGATGGGCGGGACGCAGCCGGCGAGGGTGGGGAGGCGGCCGTGGGGTGGACGAGCGAGGAGTTCGGGGCGGCCCACGAGGGCATCGTGGGGGCCGTCCTGGCCGACGGCAGTGAGCCGGAGCCCGCGTACTTCGACCTCGGCAGCGGCACCGAGACGTACCGGACCAGCGAGTGGTGGGCGTACGACGGCGGCCTGAGCCGGCCGCGGGCGGCGGCCGTGCGGGCCGCGTGCAGCTGCGGCTGGCGCGGGCCGAGCACCCCCCTCCCCCGGAACGAGCCGGCCGACGACGGCCCGGACGAGCTGGACGTCTCCCGGCAGCGCCGGGACTGGAGCGAGCACATCCGCGCGGTCGAGCGGCGGACGGTGCCCCTGCCGGACGACCTGACCCAGCTGCTGGACGCCCTGGAGGACAAGCTGTTCGCGCTGGCCGAGGACGCGCCGGCCGCCGCGCTGCGGGCCGTCGCCGCGCTGGACCGGCTCATCCGGCGGGCCGGCCGGGAGGCGGCCGGCCTGATCGAGGAGGACGGCGTCCAGCGGTGGGACGACCTCGGCCGGGCCCTCGGCCTCGACGCCGGCCGGGCCCGGTCCCTGGTCACCCGGTACCTCCTGCTCCGCTGAGCCCTGCCGGCCACGGGACCGCGCCGGGCGCCCGGCGGACCGGCACCTCCGTACGCCCGAACCGTCGCACCGTTCCACTGTCCGGCCCAATGACGGTGCGTCTGAGGGGCGGGCGAGCGCTACCGGTGTGACCGTGGGGAGAGCACCCGCGGTCACGAGTGGCGAGGAGAGAGCATGGCGAACGGAGTCGGCGAGGGCTGTGCGCAGCTGAGTGCCGTGGCGGACGCCGTCCTCTACGAGGGGTACCTGCTGTATCCCTACCGCCGGTCCTCGGCGAAGAACCGGGTCCGCTGGCAGTTCGGGGTGCTGCTGCCCCGCGACTGGGTGGAGCGGGACGCACCGGTCACGCCCGGCGTCTCCGGCTCCGCCGACTCCTGGTACCAGCGGACCGAGTGCCTGCTGCGGGTGTGCCGCGCCGACGCCGCCGTACGCGTGCGGGTGCGGTACCTGCAGCTCCAGCGCAAGCAGGTGGAGGAAGCGGACGGGAACGGCGGGCACCGCCCGGTCGAGTCGCTGCGCACCGCCGACGGGGTCACCCACCTGTCGTTCGAGGAGGCGGTGCCCCGCGAGACCGAGCTGGTGCTGCCGCTGGCGGAGCTGCTGCGGGGAGGGCGGGCCGCCGCCGTGGGCGCGCCGGCCGGCACGGAGTACGAGCCGCTGCCCCAGGGCGCGGGGCGTACCGTGCGGCGGCGCGGCGAAGTGCGGGCGGAGACGACGGTCGTGGCCGAGCCGCTCGGGCCGGAGCTGTACCGGCTGCGGGTGCGCACCGAGAACACGGCCGGCGCGGCCGACCCGCGGGCCTCGCGCGGTGCGGTGCTCGGGCAGGCGCTCCTCGCCACGCACACCCTCCTCGCCGCCGACGGGGCCGAGTTCGTGTCGCTGATCGACCCGCCCGCCGGCCTCGCCGAACAGGCGCGCGGCTGCCGCAACGCGTTCACGTTCCCGGTGCTGGGCGGGCCACCGCCGCAGCCGGCGAGCGACGACGGCGCGACGGGTGCGTTCCTGCTCTCCGCGCCGATCATCCTCCCGGACCACCCGCAGGTGGCCCCGGAGAGCCCGGGCGACCTGCACGACGCGGCGGAGATCGACGAGATCCTCACGCTGCGCACGATGCTGCTGACCGACGAGGAGAAGGCCGAGGCCCGGGCCACCGACCCGCGGGCCGCGCGGATCCTCGACCGGGTGGACACCATGCCCCCGGAGGTCTTCTCCCGGCTGCACGGCGCCATCCGCTCCCTGACCCCGGCCCAGCGCCCGGCCGCCGGGCGGCCCGCCTGGTGGCGGGAGGGCGGGGACGACGGGCTCTCCCCGGCCACGGACACCGTCCTGGTGGACGGGGTGCCCGTGGGCGGCGGCAGCCGGGTGCGGCTGTGTCCGCGCGGCCGGGGCGCCGACGCCCAGGACATGTTCCTGGACGGGCGGACCGCACAGGTGGCCGCGGTCTTCCACGACGTGGACGGCAGCGTCCACCTGGCCGTCACCGTGGACGACGATCCCGCCGCCGAACTGCACGACTGGTACGGCCGGTTCCACTACTTCCGCCCCGACGAGGTGGCACCGCTCGACCGGGCCGAGTGCGCCGCGTCGGCCGCCGCCCACGACCCACTCCGAGACCGGCTGCAACGGAGGCCGCAGACATGACCACACAGAGCGGTACCACGGAAGTCCAGGGTGAGCCCAGCAGGGCCGAGGCCCGGGAGGGCTTCGACGAGATCACCATCCTGTGGATCTCGGAGGGCATGAGCTGCGACGGCGACACCGTCTCCCTCACCGCGGCCGGCCAGCCCTCCATCGAGGACGTCGTGCTCGGTCTGATCCCGGGCCTGCCGAGGGTGAACCTGGTCAACAAGGTGCTGTCGCCGAGCCTCGGCGGGGAGGACTTCCTGGCCCCGTACCGGGCGGCGGCCCGCGGTGAGCTGGAGCCGTTCATCCTGGTCATCGAGGGCTCGATCCCGAACCAGAACATCATCGAGGGCGACGGCTACTGGACGTCGTTCGGCAACCACCCGGACACCGGTGAGCCGCAGACACTGAACGAGTGGATCGACGACCTCGCGCCCCGTGCCTGGGCGGTGGTCGCGGCCGGTACCTGCGCGACGTTCGGCGGCATCCACGCCATGGCCGGCAACCCGACCGGCTGCATGGGCCTGGCGGACTACCTCGGCTGGGACTTCAAGGCCCGTTCGGGGCTGCCGGTCGTCAACGTGCCGGGCTGTCCGATCCAGCCGGAGAACTTCATGGAGACCCTGGTCTGGGTGCTCCAGCACGCGGCCGGTGCCGCTCCCCCGCCGCCGCTGGACCACATGCTGCGTCCGCAGTGGCTGTTCGGGAAGACCGTCCACGAGGGCTGCGACCGGGCCGCGTACTACGAGCAGGCCGACTTCGCGCGGGACTACAACTCCCCCAAGTGCCAGGTCAAGGTGGGCTGCTGGGGCCCGGTCGTCAACTGCAACGTGCCCAAGCGCGGCTGGATGGCCGGCATCGGCGGCTGCCCGAACGTCGGCGGCATCTGCATCGGCTGCACGATGCCGAGCTTCCCGGACGCCTTCATGCCGTTCATGGACGAACCCCCGGGCGGCACGCTGTCGTCGATGGTGATCCGGCCGTACGGGGCGGTCATGCGCCGGCTGCGCGGTCTGACCAACGACATGGTGAACCACGAGCCCAAGTGGCGCCACAACAAGCGCAAGCTGACCAGCGGTTACAACCCGCACTGGCGTGCCTGACGCCGTCCGTCCCCATCCCGCCACCGATCCGATCGACCCGAACAGCGAGGGGCAGCACCGCAGATGACCACCACCGAGTCCCGGCCCACAGAACGCAAACCCGCCCAGCTCGTCGACATGTCCTGGGACCCCATCACCCGGATCATCGGCAACCTGGGCATCTACACGAAGATCGACTTCGCCAACCGGGAAGTCGTGGAGTGCCACAGCACCTCGTCGCTGTTCCGCGGCTACTCGGTGTTCATGAAGGGCAAGGACCCGCGGGACGCCGGGTTCATCACCTCGCGGATCTGCGGCATCTGCGGCGACAACCACACCACCTGCTCCAACTACGCCCAGCAGATGGCCTACGGCGTCAAGCCGCCGAAGCTGGCCGAGCACATCACCAACCTCGGCGAGGCGGCGGAGTACATCTTCGACCACACGATCTTCCAGGACAACCTGGTCTTCGTGGACTTCTGCGAGGCGATGGTCAAGGCCACCAACCCGGGTGTCCTGGCCCGCGCCGAGCGCACCGACGCACCCCGCGGGGACATCCACGGCTACCGGACCATCGCCGAGATCATGAAGGCCTTCAACCCCTTCGAGGGCGAGGTCTACAAGGAGGCGCTGAAGGTCAGCCGGATCACCCGGGAGATGTTCTGCCTGATGGAGGGGCGGCACGTGCACCCCTCCACGCTGTACCCGGGCGGGGTCGGCACGATGCCGCAGCCGAACACCTTCACCGACTACCTCAGCCGCCTGCTGCGCGTCATCGACTTCATCAAGAAGGCGGTGGCGATGAACGACGACGTCTTCGACTTCTTCTACGACGCCCTGCCCGGCTACGAGGAGGTCGGCAAGCGCCGCATCCTGCTGGGCTGCTGGGGCGCCTTCCAGAACCCGGACGTCGTCGACTACCGCTACGCGACGATGAACGAGTGGGGCCGGGCGATGTACGTCACGCCGGGCATCATCGTGGACGGGCAGCTCGTCACCAACAACCTCGTCGACATCAACCTCGGCCTGCGCATCATGCTGGGCAGCTCGTTCTACGAGGACTGGGTCAACGAGGAGCCGTTCGTCACCCACGACCCGCTCGGCAACCCCGTCGACATGCGGCACCCGTGGAACCAGACCACCGTGCCGGTGCCGCAGAAGCGGGACTTCGAGGGCAACTACAGCTGGGTGATGAGCCCCCGCTGGCACCACCCGGGGACGGGTGAGTACCTCGCCCTGGACACCGGCGGCGGCCCCCTGGCCCGGCTCTGGTCGACCGCGCTGAGCGGCCTCGTCGACACGCCGTACGTCAAGGCCACCGGCGGCGGCATCCGCATCACCCTCCCGAGGGGCGAGAAGCTGCCGGAGACGACCCTGGAGTGGCGCATCCCGAAGTGGAGCAACACCCTCGAACGGGACCGCGCCCGGCCGTACTTCATCGCCTACGCCGCCGCCATGGCGCTGCAGTTCCTGGACGAGGCGATGGGGATGCTGCGCAACGGCGACACCAAGGTGTACGAGAACTTCGAGGTGCCCGACGAGTCGATCGGCTGCGGCTTCCACGAGGCGGTGCGCGGTGTCCTCTCGCACCACCTGGTGATCCGGGACAAGAAGATCGCCAACTACCACCCGTACCCGCCCACCCCGTGGAACGCCAGCCCCCGTGACATCTACGGCACCCCGGGCCCGTACGAGGACGCCGTGCAGGGCCAGCCGATCTTCGAGGAGAACGGGCCCGACGACTTCAAGGGCGTCGACATCATGCGCACCGTCCGCAGCTTCGACCCCTGTCTGCCGTGCGGCGTCCACATGTACATGGGCAAGGGCAAGACCCTGACCACCGTGCACTCGCCGACGTACGGAGCCAACCATGGCTGACACCGCCGTACGGCTGCCGGACCCGGCGGTGGAGGCGCGCCTGGCCCGGCTCGACGAGGTGCTGGCCGGCCTGGAGACCACGCCCGGCCCGGCGCTGGAGGCGGTGCGGCTGCTGACCGAGGTCTACGGCGAGGCCCTCGCCCGCGTGCTGGACCTCGCCGAGCAGCCCCTGCGGGAGCGGCTGGCCGAGGACGAGCTGCTCGGGCATCTGCTGGTCCTGCACGACATCCATCCGGAGCCGCCCGAGCGCCGGGCCGCCCGCGCGGTGGAGAAGCTGCGGCCCGCGGTGCGCGAGCGCGGCGGCGACCTGGAATGGGCCGGCGTCGACGGGCGGGTGGCCCGGGTGCGGCTGAGCACCGGCGGCGGCTGCGGTTCGGGCTGCGGCGGTGGTTCGGCCGACCCGCTGGAGGCCGTGCGGGCCGCGGTCCTGGCGGTGGCGCCGGAGCTGGAGTCGGTCGAGCCGGTCGCCGCGGAGCGCCGGCCGGCCCCCGCGTTCGTACCGCTCAGCACGATCAAGCGCCGCCTGCCCCAGGAGGCGCGGTGACCGTGCACGGCGCGCTCGCCCGGGTGATCCGCTCCGCCGCCGACCGGGCGGTGCGCGACGAGGCCGAGGTGTGCGAGCTGTGCGCCGCCCGCGTGGCCGCGGAACACGCCCATCTGTACGACACCAGGGCCGCCGAGGTGCGGTGCGTGTGCGGGCCGTGCTCGGTGCTGTTCGCCGACGGCGGGGCGGGCGAGGCCCGGTACCGGCTCGTGCCCCGGCGCCGGCTGCGGCTGCCGCCCGTCGACACCGGCGTGCTGGGCGTCCCGGTGGGGCTGGTGTTCTTCGTGCCGCGCTCCGACGGCACGGTGACCGCGCAGGGCCCGAGCCCGGCCGGGGCCATGCGGTGGGAGGTGGACGCGGCGGCCTGGCAGCGGCTGGCCGCCGCCGTTCCGCAGCTCGCCGCCATGACCCCCGACGTCGAGGCGCTGCTGGTGAACACCGTGCGCGGACTCGACGCACACTGGATCGTGCCGGTCGACGACTGCTACCGGATGATCGCCCTGGTCCGCCGCGAGTGGCGGGGCCTGTCCGGTGGCGGCCGGGTCTGGCCGGCCGTAGAACAGTTCTTCGAGGAGCTGACCGAGCGGTCGTGAGGACCGGAAGGAGACCTCAGATGGGCAGCATCCGAGTGGGCCGCCCCCAGGCGAAGCCCGACACGCCGAGCCACGTGCGCGGACTGCACCAGGGCAACAGGGGCCCCTACAAGCAGCAGCAAGGACACCACCCGGACGGCAGCTCCGACGCGCGCCGCTCCACCGGTATCCACTGGAAACGGCATGACGCCCTGGTGAAGGACATGCCGAACATCTCGCCGGGATGAGGGAGCAGAAAGTGACCGTCATGAACATGGGCATGAGGAGACGAAGGACCGTACGGCAGGGGATCTCGGGACGGCAGCTGCTCGCGGCCCAGGCCGCGGTGGTCGGCAGCCTGGCCGCGGCCCTGTTCGTCAAGGAACTTCCGGGCATCGTGCGCGAGTTGCGGATCTACCGGATGACCGGGGGCCTGCGCGCGGGCCACCGGTACCCGTGAGGCCGGCGTGCACGAGCTGTCGATCGCGACCGCGATCGTGGAGCAGGCCGCGGAGATCGCCCGCGCGGACGGCGCGGACGGCGTGTCGTCGGTGACGGTCCGGGTCGGCGAGCTGGCCGGTGTCGTCCCGGACGCGCTGCACTTCGCCTTCGAGGTGGCCCGCGACGGCACGGCCCTCGCCGGGGCCCGGCTGATCGTGGAGCAGGTGCCGGCGCGGGCCTGGTGCGGCGGGTGTGCCGAGGAGTTCGCGGTCGGCATGCCGCCGTTCTTCTGGTGCCCCGGCTGCGACCGGCCGTCGCAGGAGCTGCGCGGCGGCAGGGAGTTGGAGATCACGGGGGTGGCGCCGGCCCCGGCCCCGGCCTGACGGCGGGGCCGGGGGGCGGTTCAGCAGATCCGGGGCAGCTGCTCGCCGAGCGGCAGGTCCAGCACCCGGGTGCCGCCGAGTCCGGTGGCGACGACCACCATGCCCGGGTGGTCGGCCACGCACTCGCCGATGCGGGCCGCTCCGGCGCCCTGCGGGTGAGCGCGCATCGCCGCCAGGACGGCCTCGGCGTGCTCCGGGGGCACGAAGGCGACGAGCCGGCCCTCGTTGGCCACGTACAGCGGGTCGAGACCGAGGAAGCCGCAGGCGTTCGCGACCTCGTCGGGCACCGGGATCGCCCGCTCCCGCAGCAGGACGCCGGTGCCGGAGGCGCGGGCGATCTCGTTGAGGGAGGCGCCGAGGCCGCCCCGGGTGGGGTCGCGCAGCACGTGGAGGTCCGGGGTGACCGCCAGCATCGCCGCGACCAGGTCCGCGAGCGGCGCGGTGTCGGAGGTGATCTCCACGCCGAACTCCAGGCCCTCCCGCACGCTCATGACGGCCACGCCGTGCAGGCCGATCGGACCGCTGACGATGACGGCGTCGCCGGGCCGGGCGCGCTGCGGGCGGATGTCGACGCCCTCGGGGACGAGGCCGACGCCGGCGGTGGTGACGTAGACGCCGTCGCCGTGTCCGGACTCGACCACCTTGGTGTCGCCGGTGGCGATGGTGACGCCGGCCGCCTCGGCCGCCGCGCCGACGGCGCGCGCCACGCGCTCCACGACGGCAAGTTCCACGCCCTCCTCCAGGATGAAGGCGGTGGACAGGTACGCGGGCCGGGCGCCGCTCATCGCCAGGTCGTTGACGGTGCCGTTGACGGCGAGGTCGCCGACGCTGCCGCCGGGGAAGAACAGCGGCCGTACGACGTAGGAGTCGGTGGAGAAGGCCAGCCGGGCACCGCCGAGGCCGAGGACGGCCGAGTCGGTGAGGGCGGCCAGGGTGGGGTTGCCGTAGGCGGGGGTGAAGACCTGCTGGATCAGCTCCGCCGACAGGGCGCCGCCTCCGCCGTGGCCCATGACGACGACCGGCTGGTCGCGCAGGGGGGCGGGGCAGGTCCAGTTCGCGGGGTCGACGACCGCCTCGGGGGATTCGGTGGCGAGGTCAGCCAACGGGGTTCATCTCCTCGCGCGGGATCCGGGATCCCTGGGGTGCCGGGGTGTCGGTCATCCTGCGGTACAGGTAGTAGGCCGCGCAGGCGCCCTCGCTGGAGACCATGGTGGCGCCGAGCGGGGTGCGCGGGGTGCAGGTGGTGCCGAACGCCGCGCACTCGGTGGGTTTGATCAGGCCCTGCAGGACCTCGCCCGCGCGGCACTCGGCGGGTTCCTCGGTGCGGATGCCGGTGACGTCGAAGCGGTGCTCGGCGTCGTAGGCGCGGAAGGCGTCGGCGAGCCGCCAGCCGCTGCCCGGGATGCGGCCGATGCCGCGCCAGTTGCGGTCGGTGACCTCGAAGACCTCCTCGATCATGCGGACGGCCGCCAGGTTGCCCTCCTCCCGCACCGCGCGGGGGTAGGCGTTCTCCACCCGGTGCTCCCCGCGTTCCAGCTGGTGGACGGCGCGGCGGATGCCTTCGAGGATGTCCAGCGGTTCGAAGCCGGTGACGACGAGCGGGACGCGGTGCTTCTCGGCGAGGTCCGGGTACTCGGCGGTGCCCATCACGCTGCACACGTGCCCGGCGGCGAGGAAGCCCTGCACCCGGCAGGCGGGGGCGGTCATGATGGCCTCGATCGCCGGGGGGACCCGGACGTGGGAGACCAGCAGGCTGAAGTTGGCCAGGCCCAGCCGGCGGGCCTGGTGCACGGCCATGGCGTTGGCGGGGGCGGTCGTCTCGAAGCCGATGGCGAAGAACACCACCTGCCGGTCGGGGTGCTTGCGGGCCAGGTCCACGGCGTCCAGCGGCGAGTAGACCACCCGGACGTCACCGCCCTCGCCCTTGACCCGGAACAGGTCCCGGCCGGTGCCGGGCACCCGCAGCATGTCCCCGAAGGAACAGAAGATCACCTCGGGGCGCGCGGCGATCGCCAGGGCCTTGTCGATGACGTCGAGCGGGGTCACGCAGACCGGGCAGCCCGGGCCGTGGATCAACTCCACCTCTTCCGGGAGGAGTTGGTCGATGCCGTGACGGATGATGGAGTGGGTCTGGCCGCCGCAGACCTCCATCAGGGCCCAGGGCCGGGTGGCCGTGGCCCGGATCTCGTCCAGCAGCCGGCGCGCCAGTTCCGGGTCGTTGAACTCGTCGAGGTACTTCACCGGGCCTCACTTCCGCTCTCCTGCCGTGCCGCCTGCTGCCAGGCGTCGCCGAACTCCTCCTCCAGCAGCCCGAGTTGCCCGAACAGCTCCAGGGAGGCCCGGGCCGACTCCTCGTCCAGGCGCTGCAGCGCGAAGCCGACGTGGACGATGACGTACTCGCCCACCTGGATGTCGGGGAGGTACTCCAGGCAGGCCTGTTTGCGTACGCCGCCGAAGTCGATCAGGCCGGTGAGCGGGTCGGCGCGGTGGTCGATGGACACCACCTTGCCGGGCACTGCCAGACACATGGGTCACTCCGTCTCGTGGTTGACTGCTGTTCCCGCGACCATCAGCTGGCCGAGCGCCAGACCGCCGTCGTTCGGGGGGACTTCGCCGTGCCGGAGGACCGTGAAGCCGGCCGTGGTGAGCAGCCGGGCGGCCTCCTCCTCCAGCAGGGCGTTGGCGAAGACACCGCCGGTGAGGGCGACGGTGGTGCGGCCGGTGTCCGCGCGGGCCCGGCAGCAGACGTCCGCGACCGCCCGCGCGACGCCCCGGTGGAAGCGGGCGGCCAGGACGGGTACGGGGGTGCGGCGGGCCCGGTCGTCCAGCAGCGCGAGGAGAGCGGGGGCGGGGTTCATCTCCCACGGCAGTCGCCCGGCGGTGATCCCGAAGGGGTAGGCCCCCGTGTCCGCGTCCTTCGCCTCCAGCGCCGCCGCCTCCAGTTCCAGCGCCGCCTGCGCCTCGTAGCCTGCGCGGTGGCACAGTCCCGCCAGGGACGACACGGCGTCGAAGAGCCGGCCCATGCTGGAGGTCGGCACGCAGGCCAGCTGCCGGGTCAACTGCCGGTGCAGGAGGACGCGTTCGGGCTCGGTGCACGCCTCGACGCTGGGCAGGCCCGGGGTCCACGGCAGTCCCGCCGCCCACAGCCGGGCCAGGGCCAGGCGGCAGGGGTTGGCCACGCCGGCGTCGCCGCCGGGCAGCGGGGCGGGGGTCAGGCGGGCGAGGCGCCGGTAGCCGGTGTAGTCGGCGAGCAGGATCTCGCCGCCCCACACCGTGCCGTCGTCGCCGTACCCGGTGCCGTCGAAGGCGACGCCGAGCACGGGCTCGCTGCCGTCGAGGCCGTGTTCGGCCATCGCGGCGGCGATGTGGGCGTGGTGGTGCTGGACCGACACCGGTCCGCGCAGTCCGAGCTGGGTGGCGCGGCTGCGGCCCCGGCGGGCCGAGTGGTAGCCGGGGTGGCGGTCGGCGGCCACCCGCCGGGGGGTGACGCCGGTGAGGCGGGCGAGGTGCCGTTCGGCCCGCTCGGCGGCCTGCAGGGTGGCGAGGTCGGCCATGTCGCCGATGTGCGGACCGAACCAGGCCTGGTCGGACTCGCCCAGGCAGAGGGCGTTCTTCAGGTCGCCGCCGACGGCGAGGGTCGGCCGGACGGGGAGCGGGAGGCGCAGGGGGCGGGGGACGTAGCCGCGGGAGCGGCGCAGGACCTGTTCGGTGCCGTCGGCGCGGACGCGCAGCAGGGAGTCGTCGCAGGGGCACGCGATGGGCCGGTCGTGGGTGAGCCAGGCGTCGGCGATGCCGGCCAGCCGGGTCAGCGCCTCGGTGTCGTCGGTGACGATGGGCTCACCGGAGCGGTTGCCGCTGGTCATGACGAGCAGCCGGGGTCCCGGCGGGTCGCCGGGCAGCCCGAACAACAGGGTGTGCACGGGGGTGTAGGGCAGCAGCAGGCCGACGTGCGGGCTGCCCGGGCAGACCTCGGCGGCCAGGCGGGGCCCCTCCCCGTGGGTGCGTCCGCGCAGCAGGACGATGGGGCGGCGGGCGCCGGTGAGCGCGGCGCGTTCGGCGCTGGACAGCACCGCGACGCGCTCCGCCGTGCCGAGGTCGGCGCACATCACCGCGAAGGCCTTGCCGCCCCGCTCCTTGCGGGCGCGCAGCGTGGCGACGGCCCGGGCGTCGGTCGCGTCGCAGGCCAGGTGGTAGCCGCCGATGCCCTTGACGGCGACGATCCGCCCGGTGGCGAGCAGCGCGCGTGCGGTGGCGAGGGCCTCCGCGTCCCGGGCCGCGCGGACGCCGAGGCCCGTGGCCGGGACGAGGGCGAGGCGCGGGCCGCAGTCGGGGCAGGCGACGGGCTGGGCGTGGAAGCGGCGGTCGGCGGGGTCGCCGTACTCGCGGGCGCAGGCGGGGCACATCGGGAAGCCGGCCATGGTGGTGGCCGGCCGGTCGTACGGCATGCCGGTGGCGATGGTGAACCGGGGGCCGCAGTGGGTGCAGGTGACGAAGGGGTGGCGGTGCCGGCGGTCGCCGGGGTCGGCGAGTTCGCGCAGGCAGTCGGCACAGGTCGCGCTGTCGGGCGGGAGCTGGGTGCGGCCCGGGGACCGGTCGGTGGGGCGGATGGTGAAGGGGCCGGTGGCGCCGGTGGCGGGGACGTCCTCGCGGCCGACGCCGGTCACGGCCGCCAGCGGGGGCGGCTGCTCGGTCAGCAGGTCGGCGAACCGGTCCACGTCGTCCGGCGGGCCCTCGACCTCGATGAGCACGCCGTCGGCGGTGTTGCTGACGAACCCGGCCAGTGCGAGACCGGCGGCCAGGCGGTGCACGTAGGGCCGGAAGCCGACGCCCTGCACCGTGCCGCGCACGGTGATCCGGCGGCGGACCGAGCCGGTGGCGGGCGCGGTCACGAGACGGGGGCGGACGCCGGGTGGTGGTGGGAGTGCGGGTGTGGGGCGAGCGGCGGGCGGTGCGCCGGGGCCCCGTCGCGGGCGGCGAGGGCGTGGTCGAGGAGCGTGCCGACGCCGGTGCCGGTGCGGGCGCACGACCGTACGATCTCCACGCCCGGGTTGACCTGGTGCACGTTCTCGTGGAAGAGGCTCTCGTCGAAGCCGGCCGGTCCGGCCAGGTCGGTCTTGGTGATGACGACGAGGTGGGCGGAGCCGAACGCGGTGGGGTACTTCAGCGGCTTGTCCTCTCCCTCGGTGACCGCCATCAGCACGATCCGCAGGGTCTCGCCGAGGTCGTAGGAGGCCGGGCAGACCAGGTTGCCGACGTTCTCCACGAAGAGCACGGAGGTGTCCTGCGGCAGCCAGTCCGCCAGGCGGGCGCGGACCTGACCGGCCTCCAGGTGGCACAGTCCGTCGGTGAGCAGCTGCCGGACGGGCGCGCCGGACCGGGCGAGCCGGACGGCGTCGTTCTCGGTGGCCAGGTCGGCGGTGAGCGCGGCCACCGGCACGCCCCGCTCCCCCGCCCGGGCCAGCACCCGGGCGAGGAGTTCGGTCTTGCCGCTGCCCGGGCTGGACAGCAGGTTGACCAGGGTCGCGCCCTGCCGGGCGAGGTCGTCGCGCAGGCTCGCGGCCAGCCCGTCGTTCTTGGCGAGGACGGCCTGTCTGAGGTCGGACCGGCACATGGGCGCTGCTCCTCGGGTGCGGTGACGGGGGCCCGGGCCGCTTCCGGCGCGGCCCGGGGTCTCACCGATCTTCGGCCCAGCGGGGTGCCGTACCGGGCAGCGCAGCCGAGTGCGCGGTCCCGGATTCCATCGGGCGGCCCAACGGGGGCAGTGGCCCGGCGGGGTCGGCGAGCAGGGCGGGGACGAGCGTGTGCAGCGCGTCCACGGCCCGGTCGACGGCTTCCCGCACCGGGGCGCTCAGTCCGGGCAGGAGGTCGTCGTCGCTCGGCAGCACACCGGGTTCGCAGGCCAGGACGAGGACCCGGGGCAGGGGTTCGTCGCCCAGGTGGGTGGCCAGGGCCAGCACCTTCGCCGGGTCCATGCCGTGGGCTTCGGGCGGGACGGTGCCGTCGGGGGGGTCGGCCTCGATCAGCGAGAGGGTGCCGGGGCGGTGGCCGCGCGGGGCCGCGTCGACCAGGACCGCGGCGGCGTACCCGGACAGCAGGTCGTAGGCGAGGTCCAGGCCGCGGATGCCGTAGTCGCGCACCCGCACCCCGGGCGGCAGGGGGCGGGGTTCGAGGGCGCGGATCACCTCGGGGCCGAAGGCGTCGTCGGCGAGGAAGATGTTGCCGACGCCGGCCACCAGGAGCCGGGGCGTCACCGGAGGTCTCCGGCCGGCGCGGCGAGGGGCCGGGGTGAGCCGCCCGGGGTCTTGCGGACGAAGGCCGCGCGCAGGGCGTGGTAGGGGGCCTCGGGGTCGAAGAAGACGGCGTGCATGCGGGCCAGCTCGTCCTCGCGGTAGCGGGCGAGGGGCCGCCGCCGCTCGTCCGCGGCGCGGGCCGCCGCCTTGGCGGCGAGCCGCCGGTCCAGGTCCGGGGCGGCGGCGAGTCCGGCCGCCAGCAGCTCCACCTCGGCCGCGAAGTCGCCGGGTGCGGCCGGTACGAGGCGGTCGACGAGACCGAGCCGCTCGGCGCGGGCGGCGCTGACCGGCAGTGCCTCGGTGGTGAGCCGCTCGGCCTGGTCCGGGCCGACGCGGCGCGGCAGGGTGTACGTCCAGAACTCGGAGCCGTACAGGCCCATGCGCCGGTAGTGCGGGTTGAGGACGACGCCCGTGCGGCACCAGACCTGGTCGGCGGCGAGGGCCAGCATGGCGCCGCCGGCCGCCGCGTTGCCGGCGAGCGCGGCCACCACCAGCCGGTCGGTGGTGCGCAGCACGGCCTCCACCAGGTCGTCGATGGCGTTGAGGTTGGTCCAGGACTCCTGGGCGGGGTCGGGGGCGGCCTCGACGACGTTGAGGTGGATGCCGTTGGAGAAGAAGTCGCGGGTGCCGCCGAGGACGAGGACGCGGGTGGGGCGGGTGAGGGCCTCGGTGTAGGCGGCGAGGAGTCTGCGGCACTGGTCGGTGCTCATCGCGCCGCCCGGGAAGGAGAAGCCGAGGAAGCCGACGTCGCCGCGCTGCCGGTAGCGGATGTCGCTCCAGGTGCGCCGGCCGGGCGGGAGGTCCGGCGGGGCGGGGACCTCCGGGAGCGCGAGGTCCGGCTGGTACGCGGCGAGGACCGCGGCGGCCGGCCGGCGGAAGGGCGCCGGGTCGCCGGAGTTCCTGCGGGGGCGCAGTTCCGGGATCCAGACGGCGCCGTCGCGGGTGGCCCGGCAGACGGCGCCCGCGCGCTGGGCCAGCAGGGTGCCGGGGCGGCCGCGCAGCCGGTCCTCGGGGTGCCCGCCGTGCAGGAACACCTCGTGGCCGAGGAGTTCGTCGAGGACGCCCGGCTGGGAGTCGGCGCCGCGCAGTGTGCGCAGGACCGTCTCGGTGTCGTCCCGCTCCCAGTCGATGCGGCGCCGCTCCTGGCGGTAGAAGTCGCGCCAGACGACGGTGACCGACTCGTCGGTCTGCGCGAGCGGCTTGTGGTCGCCGGCCGCGTAGCGCCGTACGGCCGTCAGGACGGCGGTGACGGCGGCGTCGGAGGCCTCGTTGCGGTAGAGGTCGCTCTTGCCGACGGGCGGTACGGGGAACGGCTCGGCCGCCCAGACCGGGCCCGCGTCCATCCCGGCCTCGGCCTGGAGGACGGTCACGCCCCACTGCTCCGCCCGGCCCTCGATGGCCCAGTCCAGCGAGGACGGGCCGCGGTCGCCGGGCGGGCCGGGGTGCACGATCAGGCAGGTGTGCTCCCGCCAGACGTCCTCGGGCAGGGCCGTCCGGAGCATCGGCGCGACGATCAGGTCCGGGCGCAGCTCGCGCACGGCGGCCCGGACCGGGTCGGGGCCGTGCGCGGCGAGGACGACGTCCACCTGGTGCCCGTGGTCCGAGAGTTCGGCGTACAGACGCTGGGAGAGGCTGTTGAACGCGCTGGCGACGAGCAGAATGTCCATGACACGGCATGGTCGTCGCTCGGCGGGGTGCCGTGAAGAACCGCCGCGGCGTTTCGCCGCCCCGGGTCAGGTCTCTTCCTCCATCCGGATCGCATTCCGCAGATCCTCGTACGCCTGGCTCCGGTCGTCCCGGTGCGCGTCCAGCAGGGCCCCGGCGATCGCGTCGAGCTTGCGCTGGATCGCGTGCTCGGCGCGCACCTCGGCGTTCTTCAGCAGCGCCAGGAGCAGCAGGGTCACCGCCGTCATGGACTCGCCCGCGAGCAGTTGCAGCTCGGTCGGCAGGTGGGCGATGTGGGAGGCGGCGAAGAAGGCGACGAGCAGCAGGCAGAACAGGAAGAACAGCGGTGAGCTGGTGAAGTTCGAGGCGTACTCGGCGAACTGGTCGAACCGGCCGCGGCGCGGGCCGCCGCGGTGGACGGGTTTCTTGAAGGCCATGGCCGAGCCTTTCCCCGCGGTGAGCGCACCTCGGCCGCCGGCCCCCGTCCGGGTGGCGTACGGCCGCCCGCACGGCGGTGCCGCCGCCGCGGCGGCCGGCCCCCGCGTCGGGTCCGAGGTACCCGTGCGGGGGTGTACGGCACCGGGCTTCAGGCCGCCAGGGAGCGTCCCGGGGCGAGGCGGAGGAGGAGCTGGTCGTGGTGGAGTCCGGCCACGGGGGCCAGCAGGTCGGGGTGGCGGAGCAGGGCGGCGGCGCGGTGGTCGCCGTCGTCGGGGGTGAGCAGCCGGCGGAACTCGGCCGGTCCCGCGGAGTGCTCGCCCTCGGCCAGGGCGGCGACTGCCAGTCCGGCCAGCTCGGCGTCGGTGAGCAGCGTGGCGGCCCAGCTGGCCACGACCTCGTCCACCCAGGTGCGCCAGGCCCAGTCCTCGGCCGGCTGGTCACCGGCCGGCTCGGCGCCGGTGACCCAGTCCAGGCGGTCCGCGCCGCCGGGGCCCGCCAGGGTCACCAGGCCGGCGTCGATCTCGGTGGGGTAGCGCAGCCAGGCGGCGACCGTCACCGCCTGCCGGGCCTGCACCTCGCACAGCGCCGAGGCCAGCGCACCGCCGCACGGCGGGTAGGCCGCCGTCAGCCAGCGTGCCGTGGCGGCTATCAGGGGGGACAGGTCAGTGAGCACAGCCGGGCCGTCCGAGGTGCGAGGGGTACAGGGGCTCGACGCAACGGTAGCCGGGCACCGGGCACGGCCGGGAGGCTGTGCGAACCAGGTCATATGTGACCTGACCCACGCCCCGCCGGGCCCGCGGGACCGGGTCGGCCGTCGCGCCGGGAGCCGGCCGCGCGCGGTGCCCGGTCCGCCGGCCGGCGCACCGCCGCCTCGGGCGGGCGTTCGCGCAGGGCGCCGTAGGCGATGAAGTACGCGGGGAGGCGGCGCAGCAGGGGCGAGCCGGTGACCAGGCCGGCGAGGCGCCGGGCCCGGTCGGCGTCGCCCAGGGGCGGCCGGCCGCTCAGGACGGGGGCGATGAAGCGGGCGTGGGCGGCCCGCTGCAGGGCCTGGGTGGCGACCGTGGTGGGCCGGCGGCGGCGCTGTACCGCGCGGACGTCCTCCAGGCGCACGGTCCCGCGGCGCAGCGGCTCGGTCAGGTGGCGGGCCGTGGCCACGGCGTCCTGCACGGCGAGGTTGATCCCGATGCCGAAGACCGGGGACATGGCGTGCGCGGCGTCGCCGATGCACAGCAGACCGGGGCGGTGCCAGCGGCGCAGCCGGTCCAGGTGGACGTCGAGCAGCTTGACGTCGTCCCAGGAGCGCAGGGTGTGCGTCCGGTCGGCGATCCAGGGGACGGCCTCGGCGAAGGAGGCCAGGAAGCGGTCCAGGCCCGCGGCGCGGCGCTCGGCGTCGGTGCCCTTGGGGATGAGCGCGGCGCACTGCCAGTAGTCGCCCCGGTCGATCATCGCGGTGAGGAAGCCCGCGCCGGCACCGCCGACCAGTCCGCTGGGGTCGCCGTCCCGGCGCGGCAGGCGCAACCACCAGGCGTCCATCGGGCAGGGGAAGCGGCGCAGTCCCAGTTCGGGGAGGGCGCGGGCCAGCGAGCCGCGGCCGTCGCAGGCGACGGTGAGGACGGCGCGCAGCTCGCCGGTGCGGCCGTCGGAGGTGCGGTAGCGCACCCCGGTCACCCGGCCGGACTCGACGAGGAAGGAGGTCGCCTCGGTGTTCATCCGCAGCTCGAAGGACGGCTCGCGCCGGGCCTCGTCGGCGAGCAGGTCCAGCAGGTCCCACTGGGGCACCATCGCCACGTAGTTGTGGGGGCCGCGCAGGACCGAGAGGTCGCCGACCGTGACCGGCGAGCGGCCGGGCCCCACGGGCAGCTGAACGGTGCGCACCCGGCGCTGCGGCAGCCGGGCGAAGGCCTCCGTCAGCCCGAGGTCGTCGAGCAGGGCCAGGGTCGACGGGTGCACGGTGTCGCCCCGGAAGTCGCGCAGGAAGTCGGCGTGTTTCTCCAGGACGGTCACCGCGATCCCGGCGCGCGCCAGCAGCAGGGCGAGCACCATGCCGGCCGGGCCGCCCCCCACGACGCAGCACGTGGTCTTTTCCATTGCGGTCCTGCCCTTCGTCGGAGCAGCGCGTCAATAATTCATCAGTCGGTGAATACTATACCCCGGACACCCCGGGAGGTCACGTGTCGGCGGCGCCCCGGCGGGCACTCGTTGCGCTCGTGAAGGGCCGCACGCGCAGCCGGGAGGTCGAGGAGGTCTCATGACCGCGGACGACGCACGCTACGACGACCAGGGCGAAGTCCCGCTGGGCGGTTACGCCGCCCTCGCCTCCGTGTTCGCGGCGGGCGTCGGCACCTTCGCGCTGGTGGCCCGGCGCCGGGGAGTGCGGCTGCCGCAGCAGGTGCCGCCCTGGGACGTGGTGCTCCTCGGCGCGGCGGCGTACAAGGCGTCGCGGCTGCTGGCCAAGGACAAGGTCACCAGCTTCCTCCGGGCGCCGTTCACCCGCCGCACGGGCGAGGGACAGGGCAACGAGGTCCTCGAGGAGGGCCGGGGCAGCGGGCTGCGCCGGGCCACCGGCGATCTGCTGTCCTGCCCGTTCTGCACCGCCGCCTGGGCCACCGGCGCCCTGGTGTGCTCCTACGCGGCGGCGCCCCGGCTCACCCGGCTGGTGTGCGGCGGCCTGGGCGCGCTGACCGTGTCGGACTGGCTCCAGTACGCCTGGACGTGGACCCAGCAGACGGTCGAGGACTGAGCCGTCGCCGGTGACCGGGAGCGGGCGCGGGGTACTCGGCGACTGCCGCTGCGCCCGGGGAACGGGCGTACCGTCGGCACTCCGTGCGGAAGGGACCGGTCTCATGCGGCACGACGAGATGATCGGAAAGGTGCAGGCGCTGGCCCAGCTGCCCGACCGGGGGACGGCCGAGCGGGCCGCGCACGCGGTGGTGAGCACGCTGTCGGAGCGGCTGCCGTCGGGGCTGGCCCGGCACGTGGCCGCCCAGCTGCCGCCGGACATGGCGGCGGCCATGCGGGAGGCGGCCGACGCCTCCGCGGCCCACGACTCCGGCAAGGCGGGCGAGCGGTTCGGGCTGACCGCGTTCGCCGGGCGCATCGCGGTGCGGGCCGGCACGGACGAGGACACGGCGCTGCGGGAGGCCGCCGCCGTCATGGAGGTCCTGGACGCCGCCCTGGCCCCGGAACTGACCGAGCGGATGGCCCACGCGCTGCCCGCGGACATCCGCGAGCTGCTGCCGGTGGAACGCGCGGTCCAGGACACCGGGGGTTACGGCTAGTGGACACCGGGAGACGGGCGCACGGAGGTGAACGGCGGCGCGCACCGCGTGACCGGAACCGGCGATGCTGGTTGGATTCGTGTGCAAGCGCCCGCTGGGGGCAGGCGTATCAGTGACGCCCCCCCACCCGGAAAAGGTGCTCCATGGCCTTCTTCGCCCTCTCCCGGCATCAGCCGCTCGTCCTGCTCTCCGCCACCGATCTCTCGACCGAGTACGACCGGCTGCAGGAGGAGAACCGGCAGCTGCAGCGCGCGGTGACCTCCCACGCCGTGATCGACCAGGCCATCGGGGCCGTCGTCGTCCTCGGGCGGATGGCACCGGAGGAGGCCTGGCGGACGCTGCGGGACGTCTCCCAGCGCACGAACGTCAAGCTGCGGACGGTGGCCGAGCACATCCTGGACTACGCGCAGGGCGGGACGCTTCCCGAGACCGAGCGCCTCGAACTCGGCAGGGCGATCACCCGTTACCGCCGGTGCGCCCAGCACGCCCAGGCGCACGGCCTGCCCGCGTCGGCCGGCGACGTCGGCTGACCGGGCCGCGGGACCGCACCGTGCCGGTTCCGCCACGCGCTCTGCCACGCGGGGTGCTCTCCGCGCGCCGCTTCCGCGCCCTGTGCTTACGGTGCTGTGGAGGTGACCGGCCGTCAGCCGGGCGGAGCGGGGCGGAGAGGAGGCGGCAGCGGTGGGCGATGCGCGCCGGCGGGTGGCCGGGCAGGACGGTCCGCACCGGGCCGGTGGCACGGTGCTGGGCAGCCGGCCGGCGTACTCCGTACGGCTGCCCGCCCCGCCCCGAGCCGAGCCGCGGGTGCCGCCGGCCGAGTGGACGGTGCCGTGGCTGCGGATCGCCGCCGCCTACGCCTGGCGGCTGATCCTCGTCGGCGTCGCCGTCTACGGCGTGTTCATCGTCCTGGGCAACTTCCAGCTCATCGCCGTCGCACTGTTCCTCGCGCTGGTCGTGACGTCCGTGCTGCGCCCGCCGACCGACCTGCTCGCGCGGTTCCTGCCGAGGCCGCTGAGCGTGGCGGTGGCGCTGGTGGGCAGCCTGGCCCTGCTGCTGGGCCTGCTCGCGCTGGTGGGCAGCTCGGTGGCCGGCGAGACGGACCGGCTGACCGGCGAGTTCCGCGGCGGTGTGCACCGCATCGAGGAGTGGCTGCAACGGCCGCCGTTCCGGCTCGGGCCCGGCGCGCTCTCCGCGCTGCAACGCCAGGTGACCCACTATGTCTCCGAGCACCGGGCGTCGCTGCTCAGCAGCGCGGTCAACGAGCTGGGCCGGGTGGTGGAACTGGTCACGGGCGGCGCGCTGGCGCTGTTCGCCTCGGTCTTCTTCCTGCACTCCGGCGAGCGCCTGTGGGGCTGGGCCCGTGAGCAGTTGCTGCCGAGCAGTGCCCGCCCGGTGTGGGACCGGGCGGGGCGGGCGGCCTGGCGTACCTTCGCCGGGTACACGCGCGGCATCATCATCGTGGCCGCCACCAACGCCGTGCTCGTGGGTGTGGGCCTGCTGGTGCTGCGGGTGCCGCTCGCGCTGCCGCTGACGCTGCTGGAGTTCTTCGCCGCGTTCGTGCCGCTGGTGGGCTCACCGGTCGCGCTCGGGGTGGCCACGATCGTCGCGCTGGCCGGGCGTGGTCCGCTGACGGCGGTGGGCGTGCTGGTGCTGATCGTGGTGATCGGCCAGTTGGAGGGGCACGTGCTGCATCCGCTCGTGATGAGCTGGGCGGTACGGCTGCATCCGCTGGTCGTGGCCGTGTCGGTCATCGCGGGCAGCATCGTCGCGGGCGTGATCGGCGCCGTCGTCGCGGTCCCGCTGGTCTCGGTCGTCTGGGCGGTGCTGAGCGCGCTGCGCGCGGTGCCACCCTGACGTACGGCGCCGCCGTCGCCGTACGGGTCAGCGCAGCGCGGCGGCGACGAGGCCGCGGATCTCCTCCTCCTGCACGCTCCCGCCGTTCACCAGGCGGTCGAAGACCAGCCCGTCCACGCAGGTCAGCAGGGTCACCGTACGGTCCTCCGGGTCCGCCACGCCCCGCGCGGCGAGGAAGTCGCGGACGAGGCGCCGGCCCTGGTTCTCGCGCGGTACGAGGATCTCGCGCAGCTCGGGGTGGTGCGCGCTCTCGACCGCGCAGGCGTAGCGCGCGAGGGACCGCCGCCGGCCCTCCCCGGTGAGCCGCGCCCCGACCAGCGCGGCGATGCCCGCGGTCAGCTCGTCGGCGCTGCGCGGCACCGGGGTGCGGGCTCCCCTCTCCTCCAGTTCCGCCTGGTCGAGCGCCACCAGGCGGCGGACCAGTGCGGTGAGGAGGGCCTGCCGGGTGCGGAAGTAGGCGGACGTGGTGCCGGGCGGCAGTGCGGCCGCCCGGTCCACGGCGCGGTGCGTCAGCCCGCGCATGCCGGTGTCGGCGAGCACGGAGATCGCCGTGTCGGCGAGCAGGGTACGTCGGTCTGGGGCCACCCCCTCTTTCTACACCCCGCCTTCTACATCCGTAGAAGACCGCGTTAGTGTGCGCTTCTACAGGTGTAGAAACGCCGACGTTCGGTGGGGGTCCGCATGGGTGGTACGGCGGTGGTGGTCGGGGGCGGGATCGGCGGGCTGGCCACGGCCCTGGGCCTGCGCCGGATCGGCTGGGAGGTCCGGGTCGTGGAGCGGGCCGCCGTCCTCGCCGACGCGGGGGCGGGCATCTCCCTGCACGCCAACGGGCTGCGCGCGCTGGACGCCCTGGGCGTGGGCGCCGCGGTCCGGGCGGCGGCACGGCCGCAGTACACCGGAGGGACCCGCACCCCCGCGGGCCGGTGGCTCTCGCGCATGGACGGCACCCTGCTGGAACGCGAGCTGGGCGCGCCCATCGTCGGCATCCCGCGCGCGGTCCTGCACCGTCTGCTGCGTGCCGCGCTGCCCGCGGAGTGCCTGCTCGTCGGCGCCACGGTGCCCACGCTCGACCTGTCGGCCCCGGACCGGGTGGGCGTGCCGGTCGGGGACGGCGTGCTGGAGGCGGACCTGGTGGTCGCGGCGGACGGCGTGCACAGCCGGCTGCGCGGGCTGCTGTTCCCGGACCGTCCCGGCCCGGTGTACGCCGGTTCGACGGTCCTGCGGGCCGTGACGGAAGGCCCGTTCGAGGCGCCCACCGACTTCGAGCTGACCTGGGGTGCGGGGGCGGAGTTCGGGCACATCCGGTTCGCCGACGGCCGCGCCGAGTGGCACGCGGTGCTCAACGCGCCGCCCGGCGTCCGGCACACCGACCCGCTCGGCGTGCTGCGCGAGCGCTTCCGCGGCTGGCACGACCCGGTCCCGGCACTGCTGGCCGCCACCCGCCCCGAGGCCGTGCTGCACCACGACATCCACGAACTGGTCACGCCCCTGCCGTCGTTCACGGCGGGGCGGGTGGCGCTCCTGGGCGACGCGGCGCACGCCATGACCCCGCACCTCGGTCAGGGTGCCTGCCAGGCCCTGGAGGACGCCGTCACACTGGCCGCCGCGCTCGCCACGGAGCCCTCGGTCGACACGGCACTCGCACGGTACGACACCGAGCGCCGCCCCCGCGCCCAGTCGGTCGCCCGCGCCGCCCACCAGGCCGGCCGCCTGGGCCAGCAGCTGACCCACCCCCTGGCGATCGCTCTGCGCGACACCGCGCTGCGGCTCGCCCCTTCCCGCGTGACGACCCGCGCGATCCTGCGCCACGCCGACTGGACACCACCGAGCCTGCCGTGAGGCGGCTTCGGCCCGCCGCCGGGGCGGGTGCCCCTCAGTCGGCGAGCGGCGTCCGCCCCGGCAGGCCGGTGTCCGCGCCGTCGCTCAGGCCGAGGCGCAGGTGTTCGACGTGGTAGACGGCCTGGTCGAGGAGTTCGGCGACGTGGCCGTCGTACAGGGCGTAGATCACCGAACGGCCCTGGCGGCGGCCGACGACCAGGCCGAGGTTGCGCAGCAGCCGCAACTGGTGCGAGCAGGCGGACTGTTCCATGCCGACCTCGGCGGCGAGCTCGGTGGCCGCGCACGGGCCCTCGCGCAGCCGGGACAGGATCAGGAGCCGGGACGGGGTGGCGAGGGCCTGGAGGGTGGTCGCCACACGGGTGGCGCTGTCCGCGTCGAGGCGTGTGCGGGGAACCGCTGTCCGCGCGGGAGTTGCTCCATGGCCCATGCCGGTCATCATACAGACGACACTTGAAAAGATATTCATATGTGCCGACTGGCAAGGATGGCGCGCCACCTGACCTTTCCGGCCTCCGGCGGGCATGGACGCGGCCTGAGGTGGCACCCGGGGCGCCGTGCGTGGAATACGACTGACCTGGCAGAACGTGCGCCGTGACCTGTCCTCCGCGGGAGACACGGTACGGCGGGCCTGGGCGGGACCGGGCCGGGAGCGGGACCTGGCCGTCCAGGCGGGGAAGGCGGCGCTGGCCGCGTGGGTGGCCTGGGCGGTGGCCGGCTGGTGGCTGCGGGCGCCGGTGGCGTTCGTCGCGCCGTGGGTGGCGGTCGTCCTGGTGGAGTCGACCGTGTACCGGTCGATCGCCCGCGGCCTGCAGCAGCTCGGGGCCATCGCGGCCGGCACGGTCGTGGCCACCGCGGTCGGGCTGCTGCTGCACGGCACGGTGGGCGCGATGGCGGTGGTCCTGCCCCTCGCGATGCTGCTGGGCCAGTGGCGGCGCCTGGGCAGTCAGGGCATCTACGCGGCCACCGGCGCCCTGTTCGTCCTCACGGGCGGGTCCGTCAGCATCGCCACCTCCGCGGCCCGGCTCGCCGAGGCGCTGTTCGGGGCGGTGGTCGGGATCGCCGTGAACGCGCTGGTCCGGCCGCCGCTGTACCTGCGCGACACCCGTGCCGTGCTGCGCGACGCGACCGAGGAGGCCCACGACATCCTGCGGGACGTCGCGGACGGGCTGGCCGCGGGACGCTGGGACGCCGAGGAGGCCGGCGCCTGGCACGAGCGCGCGCTGCGGCTGCAGGGTCTGGTGGAGCAGGCCCGCTCCTCCGTCGAGTGGAGCCGGGAGAGCCTGCGCGGCAACCTGCGCCGCCGCCGTACCGGTGCCGTGCCGCCGGACGACAAGGGGTACGACGACGCCATCGTGGTCCTGGACTACGCGGCCGTGCACACGGCGGGGGTGACCCGCACGGTACTGGAGGCCGCCAACGAGGACGGCCGGGCGCCCCGGCCGCATCCGGGACCGGCCCGGCGGTACGCGGAGTTCCTGTGCCAGACCGCCCGCGCGCTGCGCCTGTACAGCCACAGCCGGTTCGGAGACGAGTGCGAGGACCGGCTGCGCGAGGCGGTGGCCGAACTGCGCGGCACGCTCGGGGAGCTGCGCCGGGACCTGGTCCGTTCCACGACGGACGACCCCGACGAGGTCGCCACCTACGGCGCGCTGCTCACCCAGGCCCACCGGCTGGCCGACCAGCTGGCCGCCTCGACCGCCTGAGCGCGGCCGCACCCGTACCCGGCGCTCACCCGCGCGGCGCCGGCTCCCCCGGTGCACCCACCCCGAACAGCGCGGGACCCACGGTGAGGACGCCGTCGGTCAGCGGGCGGCAGCGCACTCCCCCGCCGCCCCGCAGGGCGCGCTGGGCGCCGGGGCCGAGGGTGGTGTCCATCCAGGCGCAGGGCCGGGCGGCGCTGCGGACCTCCAGGTAGACCGGTCCCGTGCCGCAGTCGAGGAAGACGGTCGTGCCGACGCAGGCGTCGATGTCCACCCCGCGCAGCAGGACGTTGCGCCGGGTGCGCAGCAGGTCGGCCGGGTACGGTCCCGGCTGCGGCAGCCGCTCGGCCGCCATGAGGGTGAGCGAGGCGTTGCGGTGGGCGGGGTGGTTGAAGTACCGGTCCCCGACGATGCCGAGGCCCGCGCGCACCTCGGCCGTCGTCACCAGTTCGCCGGGCGGCAGCTCGGGAAGGCCGTCGCCCGGCCGGCCGGCGAGCCGGTGCACCGGGGAGACGAGCAGCTGGAGTATCTCGACGTGCGGCACGCGTCGAGCCTAACCGCCCCGTCGCCTCCTCGGCGGTCCTCCGGTACGGCCGCACGGGTCAGGCGCCCCCGCCATCCTCCGGTGTTACGACAACTCTTCGAGGAAGGCGGTCAGTTCGGCGTTGAAGCGGGCCGGGTCCTCCATGTTCGGGTAGTGGCCGGCGCCCGGGACACTGACGGTGCGGGCTCCCGGCACCAGGTCCACGAGGCGGGCGGCCATGGCGAGGTGGTCCGGGGAGTCCAGGGCGCCGTTGAGGGCGAGCAGGGGGACCTTGATGCCGGGCACGCGCTCCCAGGTTCCGGTGACGGGGACGTGGTGGTCGGGCTCGCCGGGGCTGTGCTTGGCCAGGGTGGCCAGGCCCATCTCCCGTACCAGGCGCGTGACGCGGGGGTCGACGTCGGACAGGTCCCGGTGCGGTCCGACCGCCCAGCGCACGAACGCGTCGGCCCAGCCGTCCAGGTCGACGGCGGCCAGGGCCCGCTGCTGCTCGGCCACCACCTCCAGGACCCAGGGGTCCTCGAAGACGGGTTCACTGGTGCCGACCCCGCTGACGACGACCGCGCGGACCAGCTCGGGGTACTCCAGGGCGCAGTCGACCGCGATGCCCCCGCCCATGCACAGGCCGACGAGGACCGCGGGAGCGGCGTCGAGCCCCCGGAGCAGTGCGGCGAGGTCGTCGACCTGCCGGAAGGGCCGGGTGGCGTTGTCGGAGGCACCGTGGCCCCGGGTGTCCCAGGCGATGACCCGGTGGCTCGCGGCGAGGACCGGTATCTGCTCCTCCCACATGCGGTGGTCGGTGAAGCCGCCGTGCAGCAGGACGAGGGGCTGTCCGGAGCCGGCCTCGCGGTAGGCGAGGCGGCCGTCGGCGGTCTGGAGGGTGCGGACGGGCGTGGATGCCAGATCGACAGTCATGACAACCAAGGTGTCATTCTTTGGCGATGTTGGCAACCAAGGTGTCATCCTGGTCTCATGAGTGACGACCGCACCGCCCCCGTCCCCGCCTCCGCCGACCCGGCACGCGACGAGCTGGGCGAACGCCTCACCGAGGTCTTCGACCTGGTCGGGCCGCTCTACCGGCGGGTGCAGCGCAAGGTGGAGGAGGCGGCCCCGATCGAGGGCCTGTCCGTCGGCGTCCGCGCGGTGCTGGATCTGCTGCGCGCGCGGGGGCCCATGACGGTTCCGCAGATGGGCCGGGCCCAGGCGCTCAGCCGGCAGTTCGTGCAGCGCATGGTGAACGACGCGGCCCGGCAGGACCTGGTGGAGAGCGTGCCGAACCCCGCGCACCGCCGGTCCCCGCTCATCCGCCTCACCGAACCGGGCCGGGCGGCGATCGAGGCCGTACGGGCCCGCGAGCACGAGCTGCTGCGCCGGGTGGGCGGTGATCTGACCATGGCGGACGTCGACGCCTGCCTGCGGGTGCTCGGCGCCATGCACACGCTCTTCGCCGACGTGGACGTGGACTGACCCCGTCCGGCGCTCACCCGGTGGCGAACTCCCGCAGCTTGTCCTGGGTGCCGTTGAAGCTGTCGTGGTCGCCGACCGTCATACCGCTGGAGGTGTACTGCCACATCGTGTACGACGTCCAGCCCGCCGGCAGCGGCCCCACCGTGGAGGCGTAGCGCGCGATCCACAGCGGGTTGGTGGCACCGAAGCCGTCGTGGCCGCCGGTGCACTGCGTCCACCAGTTGGTGGCGGTGTAGATGACCGCCTCCCGGCCGGTGCGGGACTTGTAGCGGCTCAGGAAGTCGCGGATCCAGCCGACCATGCCGCTCGGGGACTTGCCGTAGCAGGCGTCGCCGTACGGGTTCCACTCGATGTCCAGGGCGCCCGGCAGGGTCCTGGCGTCGTTCGACCAGCCGCCGCCGTGCTCCACGAACCAGTCGGCCTGGGCGGCGCCGCCGGAGGTGTCCGGGGTGGCGAAGTGGTAGGCGCCGCGGACCATCCCGGTGTCGTACGAACCGTTGTACTGCTGGGTGAAGAAGGGATTGGTGTAGGAGGTCCCCTCCGTGGCCTTCGTGTACGCCCATCTGGTGCCGCTGTTCCACAGCGTCTGCCAGTCGACGTCGCCCTGGTGGCTGGAGACGTCCACGCCCTCGGTCTGGGAGGCGCGGGCCGTCGGGGGCAGGATGCCGGAGTCGCCGTCGTGGGCGAGGACGCCGATGCCCATGTAGGCGCTGCCGCGCGGGGGTGCGCCCCCGACCGGCACGGGCACGGCCGGGGGGCTGGACAGGAACACGAGGAGACCGGTCAGGGCGCCGGTGAGGCACAGGCGGGACCGGCCGCGGAAACGGGCTATGGGGTTTCGCACACAGTCCATCTGACCCGGGACCGGATCGTCCCGCACCCCGGGTACCGCCCAACGAAGGCCGCCACGGCCGGTGTTTGACCCGTCCGGGTGTCTTCCAGCCCTCGATGCGGTGCTGCGCCCGGAAGGAGTCGGGTCCGGGCTCGGGGCGGCGGAGAAGGGCGGGCGGCTTCCGGTCAGGCGGTGCGCAGCGTCATGAAGACCGCCTGCAGGCGGGTGCCGTCGGGGCCCGGCCAGCCGGTCGCGACATGGCCGAGGGCGTCCTGCGGCGGCCGGGGCGGGTTCTCGGCGACGGGGGTGAGGACCCGGTGGACGTGCAGGACCGCGCCCCGGGGCACGGGGACGCGGGTGCCGTCCTCGTCGTCGGCCGGCTCGGGCGTGAACCCGGCCGCCCCGAGCGGGGCGCCGGTGCAGGAGCGGAGCACGTCGTGGTCGGGAGTGTCGGAGATGCTCTGGGCCATCGCCTGCGCCCTGCCCTCGATCAGCGCCAGCAGTTCGGTGACCAGCACCGGGTCGTGGCAGCCGTCGTAGACCCAGCGCTTGCCCAGCACCCCGTGCTCCATCGTGCCGACGAGGGCGTCCTCGGCCCCCTCCAGGGGCGCCCCGCGGTAGGTGAGCGCCGCCAGGTAGGCCGTCCGCTCGGGGCTCGCCGTGTCGGTGGCCACCATGAACTCGATGCCCACCTCGCCCTCGGGGTCGTCCAGCCGGAACCCGCCGGACTTCGCCAGCACGGGTGCGTCCGGGCCGCCGCGGTACCAGGGGCGGGTGGGCAGCCAGTCGGTGAGCAGTTCGAGTTTGGTGGGCTTGAGGGTGGTTTGGTGGATGACGGCCATGCCGGTGCGTGCCTCCCGTGTACGGATGCGGACCCTGCCGAGCCTTCCACATCGTCCCGGCGGGCCGGCGCCTGGCTCGCCCCGGCCCGAGGCCCGGGCGGACGCCCGGGCCGTCGGGCGGGCGGGGTCAGCCGCCCTGGGCCTGTTCGAAGGCGGTGAAGGCGGCCTCCTGACGCCATTCCAGGCGGGCCTTGGCGCTCTGCGCGAGCAGGTGCCGGCAGGACGCGCCGCGCACCGGCAGGCCGGGGTGTTCGCTCCGGCAGGCCGCGACCGGCCGGTAGCCCGTGGTGGTGGGGTGGTCCTGCCACAGGCTCGCGCCGGGCAGGAAGGCGTACTCCAGGGAGGCGCGGGCCAGGTCCTTCAGTTCGGGGTAGCGCAGGCCGTAGGTGGCGGCCGCGTACCGGTACTCGTGGCTGATGTCGATCCGGGAGACCCCGGGGTCGTCGGTGGACAGGACGACCGGGACGCCGTGGCGGCGGTAGGTGGTGAAGGGGTGGTCCGCGCCCTTGACGCCGAGGATCTGGGCGTTGCTGGAGAAGGGCACCTCCACGGCCACCTCGCGGTCCGCCATGGTGCGGGCGGTGCGCCGCCAGTCGTCCTCGTGGACGAGGTCGACGCCGTGCCCCACGCGCTCGGTCCGGGCGACGTCCACGGCCTGCCCGATGTGGAACCTCAGGTCCTCGGGCTTGACCAGACCGGGCCACAGCTCGCCCGCGTGCAGGCTGACATGGGCCTTCGGGTACTGGGTGCGCAGGTAGCCGACCATGCGCATCTGCAGGGTGTAGTTGCGCAGGGAGCTGTCCCAGTCCTCGGGCTGGACCAGGTTGACGGCGACGAACCGCGGGTCGGCCTCGGCCAGCCGCATGCCGAGGGCCAGCTGGGTGAAGACCCGCTCCGGCGAACTGCCCCGGGAGGCCTGGGAGATCCAGCGGACGGCGAGGCCGCAGCCGGGCCGGGCCTGCGGGGTGCCGCAGTGCTCGGCGGCGCGGAACTCGGCGTCGCCGTCGTCGGCCTCCCGGCGGGCCTCGGCGACCAGCTCGTCGAGCTTGCCGTCCGCGACCAGTCTGCGGTGCAGCACGGCGAGGTCGTCGTCCCAGCCCACCTGGGCGGCGAGGTTCTTCGCGCCCTCGGAGGCGGGGCTGACCATCGTCTCCAGGTAGAACTGGTTGTCGCGTACGGCGGTGTCGGCGACCTCGGCGAGCAGTTTGCCCCGGTGCCGCCAGGTGACCTCGCCGAACTTGCCGAAGGTGTCGAAGAAGTGGTCGTGGCCGTTCCCGCCGGGCGGGAAGTCCTGCATGGACCAGGCGCGGACCAGCGCGTCGTGGAACGCGCGGTCGGTGCGGGCGTCGGCGGCGGGCCGGGTGCCGGCGCCGCAGGGCGGGGCGAGGGCGGTCAGCGTCGCGGTGTCGACGCACAGCCCGTCCTCGGCGGCCAGCTCGATCAGGTACTCCGTGGACACCGCGCCGGAGAGGTGGTTGTGCAGGTCGCCGCCCTTGGGCAGCTGCCGGAAGAACGCCCGCAGGGCCGCGGGCCGGTCGCGCAGGGAGCGCAGACGGGCGTCCGTGCGCGCCTCCGCCGCCGTGACCTGCCGGGGCGGCGGGACGGCGGGCCGGTGCTCCGCCGGCGCCGGCTGGGCGGCGGCGGGCAGGGCGGACAGCAGGGACAGGACACCCAGGGTGCCGAGCGCGGCCGGAACGACACGGCGGCGCAGCGCATTGCGACGTTGCAGACTCACACGGGCATGATCACGGAGAGTTCACGGCGGCGGACCCCGATCCGGCGGAACTCCACCCGGAGAGCACCCGACCGGGTGATCCGCCGGCACTCCGCCGCGCGCCTGCGTTCCCCGGGGCGCGTCCGGCCTGCCGGTCACCCTCGTCTGCGCGATGTGACGCAAGAGGCCGACGCATGCGGATCGGAAGGGCGGGTATCCGCGCTGCGAATTACTGCATCGGCGATCATCAGGGAGGCGGAACGCATGCTCATGGCACACCCCGCGGTGCTGCAGGACCTCATTGCCCAGTACGAGGCTCTGACCCTGCTCGGGGCCGAAGAGAGCACGCCGCAGGCCCGGCAGCGGCTCGCTGACATCACCTACACGCTGTGCGTGGCCACCGGCACCCGGGACATCGACATGGCGCTGATCGCCGCCCGCCACCGCCTCTCCGGAGCCCGGCCGGAGGACGACTCGTTGCTCCAGGCGCCGGAGCACCGGGCGTCCGCACCGGCGGAGCAGGTGCCCGCGGTCTGAAACGACCGCTTTTCGGGGGCTGTTGCCCACCCCTCCCCCTCAACTCGTCGCCTCCCGCTTCTGGTCGGCGTGACCTACCGGGCGGTATACAGGCCCGGTCGACCGCGCGAGGGCCGCTCTCCGGTGCCGCCGCCGCGCGTTGCCACGGAGTCGAGGGGGAGGCTGCATGACGAAGGACACGCGTCCGGCGGGCGCGGCGGGAGGCCGCCGGCGGGCCGCCGTGCTCGGGGCGGCACTGGGCGGCTTCGCCCTCGTCGCCGCCGGTACGGCACCGGCCACGGCGCACCCCGCCGGACAGGGCCGCGAGGTCGCCTACGTCGCACTCGGCGACTCCTACACCTCGGGGCCCGGCATTCCGCGGCAGGTGGACACCGCCTGCGGACGCTCGGACCACAACTACCCCTCGCTCGTGGCCGTCCGGCGGCAGCCGGCCGCGTTCACGGACGTGAGCTGCGGCGGGGCCACGACCGCCGAGATGTGGCGGGCCCAGGGCGCCAACCCGCCGCAGCTCGACGCGCTGGACCGGCACACGGACCTGGTGACGCTGCAGATCGGCGGGAACGACGTCGGCTTCGGCACCATCATCGGCACCTGCGCCCGCCTCGCCGCCCAGGACCCGGCGGGCAACCCCTGCGAGCGCTCCTACCGCGCCTCCGGGCACGACCAGCTGGCCCTCACGATCGCGCGGACCGCGCCGAAGGTCGACCGGGTGCTGCGGGCCGTGCACGCCCGGGCGCCGCACGCCCGGGTGGTCGTGGTCGGCTACCCGGACCTGCTGCCCGACGACGGCAGCGGCTGCTTCCCCCAAGTACCGTTCGCCAAGGGGGACTTCCCCTATCTGCGCGACACCGGGAAGCGGCTGAACCTGATGCTGCGGCTGGTGGCCGCCGTCAACCGCGCCGCGTACGTGGACACCTACGGCCCCACGGTCGGCCACGACATGTGCAAGGCACCGGCGGACCGCTGGATCGAACCGCTGCAGCCGTCCTCCCCCGCCGCCCCCGCGCACCCCAACGCCAAGGGCGAAGCCGCCATGGCCGAAGCGGTACTGGCCCGGCTGGACGCGGGACGCGGACGGCACTGAGCCGAGGGCGGCCGCCCGGTCCCGGGAGGCCGCCCCGCCGCCCGGTCAGCCGCCGAGCGCCCCCAGCACCACCGCCTGGGCCTCCTCCTGCACCCGGGCGAGGTGCTCGGCGCCGAGGAAGGACTCGGCGTACACCTTGTAGACGTCCTCGGTGCCCGAGGGCCGGGCGGCGAACCAGGCGTTCTCGGTGGTGACCTTGATGCCGCCGATCGCCGCACCGTTGCCGGGCGCCTCGGTGAGGACGGCCGTGACCGCCTCCCCGGCCAGCGTGTCCGCGGTGACCTGCGCCGGTGACAACTTGCCGAGCAGCGCCTTCTGTTCGCGGGTCGCCGGGGCGTCGATGCGCGCGTAGGCGGGCTCGCCGAAGCGGGCGGTCAGGTCGGCGTAGTGCTCCGAGGGGGTCTTGCCGGTGACGGCCGTGATCTCGGAGGCGAGCAGGGCGAGGATGATGCCGTCCTTGTCGGTGGTCCACACCGAGCCGTCCCGGCGCAGGAAGGACGCGCCGGCCGACTCCTCGCCGCCGAAGCCGAGTTCGCCGCCGACCAGTCCGTCCACGAACCACTTGAACCCGACCGGCACCTCGACCAGGCGGCGGCCGAGGTCGGCGGCGACCCGGTCGATCATGGTGGAGGACACCAGCGTCTTGCCGACGCCCGCGGCGGCCGGCCACCGGTCGCGGTGCCGGTAGAGGTAGGAGATGGCGACGGCGAGGTAGTGGTTGGGGTTCATCAGCCCCGCGTCCGGGGTGACGATGCCGTGCCGGTCGGCGTCGGCGTCGTTGCCCGTGGCGATGTGGAAGCGGTCGCGCTGCTCGATCAGGGAGGCCATCGCGTACGGCGAGGAGCAGTCCATGCGGATCTGGCCGTCCCAGTCCAGCGTCATGAACCGCCAGGTGGGGTCGGTGTGCGGGTTGACCACGGTCAGGTCGATGCCGTGCTGCTCGGCGATCCGGCCCCAGTAGGCGACGGAGGCGCCGCCGAGCGGGTCGGCGCCGATGCGCACACCGGCCGCGCGGACGGCGTCCAGGTCCAGCACGCCGGGCAGGTCGCCGACGTACGTGCCGAGGAAGTCGTACCGCCCGGTGGTGTCCGCGGCGAGCGCCCGGGTGTAGGGCAGCCGGCGTACGTCCTTCAGGCCGCCGGTGATGATCTGGTTGGCGCGGTCCTGGATCCAGGAGGTGGCGTCGGAGGCCGCCGGGCCGCCGCTCGGCGGGTTGTACTTGAAGCCGCCGTCGGCGGGCGGGTTGTGCGACGGGGTGACGACCACGCCGTCGGCGAGGCCGGTGGTGCGGCCCCGGTTGTGCGTCAGGATGGCGTGCGAGACGGCGGGTGTGGGCGTGTAGCCGTCCGCGCTGTCGATGAGCACGGTCACGCCGTTGGCGGCGAACACCTCCAGCGCGGTGGCCCGCGCGGGCTCGGACAGCGCGTGGGTGTCGGCGCCCAGGAAGAGGGGCCCGTCGGTGCCCCGGACGGCCCGGTACTCGCAGATGGCCTGGCTGGTGGCGGCGATGTGGTCCTCGTTGAAGGCGCTCGCCAGGGACGAACCGCGGTGCCCCGAGGTGCCGAACGCCACCCGCTGTCCCGGGTCGGCCGGGTCGGGGTGCAGCGTGTAGTACGCCGTGACCAGCCGGGCCACGTCGACAAGGTCCTCGGGACCGGCCGGCCGGCCGGCGCGCTCGTGCGCCATGAGTCCGTTCCTCCGCATCAGTGGTTTCGTTCGCTCACCGCCCATCTTTCCTCCCGGCGGCGGGCCATGCGAGTGCGCCACCAGCCGGAACGCGCCGGGCCGGCGATGTGGCCCCGCCACGCCCGCCGGCCCCTGCTCCCACTGTTCCGCGGGGCGGCGGTCAGCCGATGTGGTAGCTGTCCCCGTAGACCTTCCAGTCCAGCGGGGTGTTCAGGTCGAGGTTGCCCTTGCGCAGGAAGACCCGCTGCTCGGTGTCGACGCGACTGGTGTCGCTGTGCGCCTCCTCCTGCTTCATGGCCCACACCCGGGCGTCCAGGAAGGCGTTGAGGTACGTCGTCTCGTTGCCGCCCTGGGCCGGCGGCTGGGCGCTGCGCAGGGCCCGCTTGCGGATGTTCCGGAAGCTGGTCGGGTCGTCGCCGTCGCCGTGCATGACGAGGGCGTCGTAGTAGATGAACTGGCCCAGCGCGCGCAGCCCGTCCGTCCTGCCCCGGGCGACGGCGGGGTTGAAGTAGACGCGGTCGCGTTCGTCGTTCTGGGCCTGCTGGAAGGCGGTGTCCTGGGCGGCCTTGCGCCAGTCGCCGGGGTAGTTCGGGTCGAGGCCCTCGTGCGAGTCGGTGCCGTCGACCCTGCGCAGGGCGGGCAGGTACCTGGCGAGGACGTTGCCGGGCTTGCGGTCGGTGTAGAGCTGGACGAGGTCGAGCATGTCGCCGGTGCCGGAGCAGAAGCCGATGATGCCGGCGGTGTAGCCGCGGCCGTCGCCGATGTCCTCGATGTACTTGTACTGGGCCTTCCAGTCGAGCGAGGAGTTCTCCGCGCTCGACACCAGCTTCATGGCGATCTCCTTCTTCGCCGGGTCGTCCAGACCCGGGGCGGCGGCCGAGGCCGTGCCGGTCCGGGAGACGCCGAGCAGGACGCCGGAGCCGACGGCGCCGAGCGCGGCGACGACGGCCCGGCGGGAGAGGCGGGCGGGGGCTGCTGTCTCGCGGTCTGCGTACACCACAGGTGCTCCAAAAGGCAGTGGGGGGTGGGAAGTTGGTCCGTGCCAGATACTGGTAGGAAAGTTTCCTATCAAATGCGGGACGGACCGGTAACCCGGCAGGCGAGAAGTTCGTACGATCGAACAAGCCCCGGTGCGGCCCGGCTCAGCCGCGCCGCACCCGCTCGCGTTCCTCCGTGAAGGCGTACAGCTCCTTGGACGTGGAGATCAGCTCGCGCATCTCCTCCCGCGAACCGACCATCGGCTGCGAGCCCTTGAGCGGGACCTGGGCGCTCTCGGGCAGGAACCGCACGGTGAGCAGGCCGATGGCACCGGCCAGCATCAGGTAGTACGCGGGCATGAGGTCGTCGCCTGTGGCCTCGACGAGCGCGGCGGTGACCAGCGGGGTGGTGCCCCCGAACGCGGCGACGGCGACGTTGAAGCCGATGCCCATGGCCGCGTAGCGCACGGCGGTCGGGAAGAGGGCGGGCAGGGTGGCCGCGCTGGGCGCGGCGAAGCAGGCCAGCAGGGTGGCCAGGAGCAGCACCCCGAGGATCGGCGGCCAGGTACCGTCCGCCTTGATCAGCAGGAAGGCGGGGACGGCGAGCACGATCATCGCCACGGCGGCGACGGCGTAGAGCGGCCGCCGGCCCACGCGGTCGCTCAGCCGGCCGAGGAAGGTGATCAGGACGACGATCCACAGCATGCCGACGAGCACCAGCAGGTCCGCGGAGCCGCTGGAGCGGTGCAGGGTCTCGGTCTGATAGGTCGGCAGATAGCCGGTGACCATGTAGTTGGTGACGTTGTAGAGCAGCACCAGGCCCATGCAGACGAGCAGGGCCGGCCAGTGGTTGCGGACGATGTCCTTGAACTCGCTGCCCGCCGACTCCTGCGCCAGCGCCTTCTCGTGGTCGTCCAGCTGCTGCTGGAAGGCCGGGGACTCCTCCAGCTTCATCCGCATGTACAGGCCGATCACGCCCAGCGGTCCGGCGATCAGGAACGGCACACGCCAGCCCCAGGAGAGCATCTGGTCGTCCGTCAGGGCCAGGTTCAGCGCGGTGACCAGCGCGGAACCGAGGGCGTAGCCGACGAAGGTGCCGAAGTCGAGCCAGCTGGAGAGGAAGCCGCGCCGGCGGTCCGGGGAGTACTCGGCGACGAAGGTGGTCGCCCCGCCGTACTCGCCGCCGGTGGAGAAGCCCTGGACCATGCGGGCCAGCAGGAGCAGCACCGGGGCGGCGATGCCGATGGTGGCGTAGCCGGGGATGACACCGATGGCGAAGGTGCCCAGCGCCATCATGATCATGGTGGTGGCGAGCACCTTCTGCCGGCCGATCCGGTCGCCGAGCGGCCCGAACACCAGGCCGCCGAGGGGCCGTACGACGAAGGCGGCGGCGAAGGTCGCGAACGAGGAGATGACCTGGGCGGCCGGCGAGGCGCCGGGGAAGAACACCTTGCCGATGGTGGCGGCGAGGTAGCTGTAGACGCCGAAGTCGAACCACTCCATGCAGTTGCCGAGCGCGGAGGCGCCGACGGCGCGCCGCAGCAGCGGAGGCTCGACGACCTGGACGTCGTCCGCGCGGAAGGCCCGCCGGTTGCGGCGGAGCCTGCGGGTCAGCTCCTCCCGGACCTGCCGCGGCAGCCCTGCCACCCTCTTGGGCGCCCGTGGCCTGCTCCTGGCCGGCTGCTGCGCCCGCCCTCCGGCCCGCTCTTCTCCTCCGGGGCTCGGCACGCTCACGAGCGCCTCCTTCTCTCGCTCCGTTGATCACCGCCTGCTGATCACCGCCTGCCCCGGGGGCCGATTGAGAAACGGAACTGCTCAATCCCATCCGGGACGGCGGTTGGACTTGCGGGGCGGCGGGGAGCAGGGTGGACGGGCCCGTGCGCACCCGCAGGGCACCCCCTACGGCACCACCCGGAGAACACCCGATGACGTACGCCGCCGACCCCGCTCGCTACGACGGCACCATGCGCTACCGGCGCACCGGCCGTTCCGGACTGGACCTGCCGGTCCTGTCCCTGGGCTACTGGCACAACTTCGGCGACGACCGCCCCTTCGAGACGCAGCGCGAGATCGCGCTGCGCGCCTTCGACCTCGGGATCACCCACCACGACCTGGCCAACAACTACGGCCCGCCGTACGGCGCGGCGGAGCTGAACTTCGGACGGCTGCTGAAGCAGGACCTGGCGCCGTACCGGGACGAGCTGGTGATCTCCACCAAGGCCGGCTGGGACATGTGGCCCGGCCCCTACGGGCAGGGCGGCGGCTCCCGGAAGTACCTGCTGGCCTCGCTGGACCAGTCGCTCGCCCGGACCGGCCTGGACTACGTCGACATCTTCTACTCCCACCGGCTGGACGCGAGCACGCCGCTGGAGGAGACCATGGGCGCGCTGGACACCGCCGTCCGCCAGGGCAAGGCCCTGTACGTCGGCATCTCCTCCTACGACGCCGAGCGCACCCGGCAGGCCGCCGCGATCCTGCGCGAGCTCGGCACCCCGCTGCTGATCCACCAGCCGTCGTACAGCATGCTCAACCGCTGGATCGAGACCGACGGCCTGCTGGACGCGGCCCAGGAGGAGGGCTTCGGGATCATCGGCTTCACCGCGCTCGCCCAGGGGCTGCTCACCGGGCGCTATCTGGACGGCGTCCCGCAGGACTCGCGGGCCGCGCGGGGAACCTCCCTGGACGCCTCCTGGCTGACGGACGACCTGCGGGACCGGCTGCGCGCCCTGAACGGCATCGCGGCCCGGCGCGGACAGACCCTGGCCCAGCTGGCGCTGGCCTGGGCGCTGCGCGACCGGCGGGTGACCTCGCTCGTCATCGGCGCCTCCCGGGTCGAGCAGCTGGAACAGAACGTCGCCGCACTGGAGAACCCGGACTTCACCGACGAGGAGCTGGCCGAGATCGACCGGTACGCGACCGAGGGCGGCGTGGACCTCTGGCGGGACGCCCGGCTGGGGAAGCTCGACTAGCCGCGGCGAGAGACGCAGGGAAAAACGCGGAGAAAGGCGCGGGAATGTGACCCAGGTCACAGACGCAGGGAAAAAGTAGGACATAATGGAAGTCGTTCGGACACCGTTGTCATCCTCCCCCCGCGACACCTGCGCACTCCCAAGGAGCCGCTCACCGCATGACGTACGGAGCCCACCGCAGCCCCCTGCTGCCTCCCCACCCCGACCTGGGCCTCGCCCGCGACTGCGAGCAGTGCCTCGGCTGGGGCACCGTCGTCACCCGCGACGGGGATCACGAGCTGTGCCACGCCTGCCAGCCCGACTCCGCCGACGGCGAGGGTCCGGCCGCCTCCGGCTCATAGCACCGCACCCCCTGCCCACCCCGGCCCCACCCTCGGACGATCATCCGGCGGGGTAGGGTTCGGATAAAGGTTTCGCCAAGAAACGGTCAAGCCCGGGCAGGGGGGCAGCCATGAGCGCCGCACGCACCAGCAGGACACCGTTGCCGGGCATCGGTGTCCGGTACGACCTGACGACCCGCGAACAGCGCCACCTGTCGGTGGTGGCCCACCGGGACGGCTCACGCACGTTCAGCGCCTACCGGCGCGACGATCCGGACGCCTGCGCGCTGTCGGTCCACCTCACCGGGCCGGAGGCGGAAGCGCTGGTGGACGCCCTGAAGCCGACCCACCACAGCCCCACCCTGCTGTCCACGACGGAGCTGGGCCTGGTGGCCGAGCGGATCGAGCTGTCCGCGGCCTCGCACTGGAACGGACGGCTGCTCGGCGACACCCGGATGCGCACCGAGACCGGCGTGTCCATCGTGGCCGTGCTGCGCCGCGCCGAGGCGATCCCCTCCCCCGGCCCCGGCTTCCGGCTGGCCGGCGGGGACACGCTGATCGTCATCGGCACCCGCGAGGGTGTCGACGCCGCCGCCGCGATACTCGGCCGGGAGTGATCCGGATGCACTCCTCCGCGGTCTTCCTGATCGAGTTCGGCGCGATCATCCTGGCCCTCGGCCTGCTGGGCCGGCTCGCCGCCCGCCTGCGCTTCTCCCCCATCCCGCTCTACCTGCTGGCCGGACTGGCCTTCGGCGAGGGCGGGCTGCTGCCGCTCGGCACCAGCGAGGAGTTCGTGGCCGTCGGCGCCGAGATCGGCGTGGTCCTGCTGCTGCTCATGCTGGGCCTCGAGTACACGGCCGGCGACCTGGTCTCCAACCTGAAGACCCAGTACCCGGCCGGCCTCGTGGACGCCACCCTCAACGCCCTGCCCGGCGCCGCCATGGCCCTGCTGCTGGGCTGGGGGCCGATCGCAGCCGTCGTACTGGCCGGCATCACCTGGATCTCCTCCTCCGGCGTCATCGCCAAGGTCCTCGGCGACCTGGGCCGGATCGGCAACCGGGAGACGCCGGTCATCCTCAGCATCCTGGTGCTGGAGGACCTGTCCATGGCCGTCTACCTGCCCGTGGTCACGGCCCTGCTGGCCGGGACCGGCTTCGCCGCCGGCAGCGTCACACTGGCCATCGCGCTCGGGGTGGCGGGCCTGGTGCTGCTGGCGGCGGTGCGCTACGGCCGGCACATCTCCCGGTTCGTCTCCACCGACGACCCCGAGAAGCTGCTGCTGGTGGTGCTCGGGCTGACGCTGGTGGTGGCCGGTGTCGCCCAGCAGCTCCAGGTCTCGGCCGCGGTCGGCGCGTTCCTGGTGGGCATCGCCCTGTCCGGGGAGGTCGCCGAGGGCGCCCACCACCTCCTCGCCCCGCTGCGCGACCTGTTCGCGGCGGTGTTCTTCGTCTTCTTCGGCCTGCACACCGATCCCGCCAGCATCCCGCCGGTGCTGCTGCCCGCGCTCGCCCTGGCCGTCGTCACCACCCTCACGAAGATCGCCACCGGCTACTGGGCGGCCCGCCGCGCGGGCATCTCGGCCCGCGGCCGGTGGCGGGCCGGCGGCACCCTGGTCGCCCGCGGCGAGTTCTCCATCGTCATCGCGGGGCTCGCCGTCACCTCCGGGATCGACTCCGACCTCGGCCCGCTGGCCACCGCCTACGTGCTGCTCCTGGTCGTGCTCGGCCCGCTGACCGCCCGGTACACCGAGCCGCTCGTCCGGCGGCTGACCGGCGGCCGGGACCGCCGTACGGCACCGGAGACCGAGCCCGGACCGGACGACGTCGCACCCGACCAGACCCCCGCCACCCGCCGCTGACCGCCGCCGACGTACCGTGGGGGCATGTCCCCACCCCTTCCGGGACCGCTGGCGCACCTGGCGCCGCTGCTCGGCCACTACGGCTACTGGGCCGTGGGGGCCGTGATCTTCGTGGAGGACTTCGGCGTCCCCGCACCCGGCGAGACCATCCTCCTCGCCGCGGGGGTGTACGCCGGGGCCGGCCGGCTGAACGTCGTGGCCGTGGCCTTCATCGCCTTCGTCGCGGCCGTCGCCGGGGACAACGTCGGCTACCTGATCGGCCGGGCCGGCGGACGCGCCTTCGTACACCGCTGGGGCCGGTACGTCTTCCTGACCCCGAAGCGGTTCGAGGCCGCCGAGCAGTTCTTCGCCCGGCACGGCGGCAAGATCGTCACGGTGGCCCGGTTCGTCGAGGGCCTGCGCCAGGCCAACGGCATCATCGCGGGCACGACCGGGATGCGCTGGCGCCGCTTCCTCGCCTACAACGCCCTCGGCGCCGCCCTGTGGGTCGGCCTGTGGACCACCCTGGCCTACCTGGCGGGCAGCCACATCACCGCGGTCTACGACGGGATCGGCCGCTACCAGCCGTACGTCCTGCTCACCGTCGGCCTCGCCGTCGCGGCGTTCACCGCACGGCACCTCGTGCGACGGCGCCGCCGCCGCTGACGGACACCCGCGCACAGCGGCGGGCCCCGGCCGGAGCCGGGGCCCGTTCCGCCTGACCGGGTGCCGCGCCTACCAGCGGTACCAGCGGCCGCGCCGGCCTCCGGTGCCTGCCGGGCGGACGAAGAAGCCCACGAGCCACAGCACGAGCACGATGACCGCGATCCACCACAGCGCCTTCAGGGCGAAGCCCGCGCCGAAAAGAATCAGGGCCAGCAGGAGAACCAACAGCAAAGGAACCATGTTCATGCACCTCCGCGACGGCGGGTTCCCTGGAATTCCGCGGACAGCCCTCAGGATGTCCGCCGGGCACCGAATCCGGATTCCGGGTTTGGACCACGGCGGAGCGGCAATCCGGATGTCGACCACAGACCGCTTCGACGTGGGGATGTGACACGCAATGGCTGGCAGCAAGAAGGCCAAGGGCAAGGCCGAGCAGGCCAAGGGCAAGCTCAAGGAAGCCGCGGGCCGCGCCGTCGGGAACGAGCGCCTGGAGGCCGAGGGCCGTATGGAGGGCGCGGCCGGAGACGCCCGGCAGGCCAAGGAGAAGGCCAAGGACGTCTTCAAGCACTGAAACGTCCGCACGCACTGAGGCGTTGCGCCGATTCGGCTGCGGAACGGGCCCGGAAATCCAGCGGAAGCTGATTTCCGGGCCCGTTCCGCTGTGTGTCCGGGGCTCCGGGCACCGCCGCCCCACGGCCACCGCCGACCGCCCTTCAGCAGGCGTTCGTGCGCATCCGGAGGATTCCTCGCGAACCTCCCCTTGACCCGCGGGCCAGCGGGTAGCCGAGCAGGGACGGTACGACCCCCTGTGCACAGGAAGGGCCCCTCACCCCAGAGGAAAAGGGCAACCAGGTATGGACATCCCGCTCAGGACCCACGCGACGACGCAGGACCGCCCCGCGTCCCTGCGGTACAGCCGCACCTGGGCCGCCGGCGTCTCGGCCATCTCCGAGGCCAGAGACGCCGTCGCCGCCCTGCTGGACCGCGCTCGGCCGCTGCCCGGGCGACGGCCGGTGCAGGATGCCCAGCTCGTCGTGAGCGAACTGGTCACCAACGCGGCCAAGCACGCGCCCGGCCCGTGCGCCCTGCGCCTGGAGCTGCTGCCCGACGCAACCGCGCTGCGCATCACCGTCACGGACACCTCCCCGGAGCCGC
Organism: Streptomyces sp. NPDC046881; assembly: GCF_040645015.1. Lineage (NCBI taxonomy): Bacteria > Bacillati > Actinomycetota > Actinomycetes > Kitasatosporales > Streptomycetaceae > Streptomyces > Streptomyces sp. NPDC046881. Next base: position 51,411 of record NZ_JBEYXJ010000032.1, read on the forward strand.
CACAGCGCCGCCCGCCGGACCCCCGGCGGGTCGGCGGCCACGGCCTGCACCTCGTGGCGATGCTCTCGCGCGGCCTGGAGGTGACCTGGCTGTCCCGCGGCAAGCGGGTCAGCGCGATCGTGCCGCTCGCCCCCGCGGCGGCCGCCTGACCCGGTCGGGCCAGGCGGCTCAGACCACCCGGATGCCGACGATGCACGTGTCGTCGTCGGTGTCCGACCTGCTGTAGGTGAGCAGCCGGTCCAGCTGCTGGTCCAGCGTGTTGGGCGCCGCCCGCGCCGTGTCCAGCAGATGGGACAGGGACTCCTCCACCGAACGGTCCCGGCGCTCGATCAGGCCGTCGGTGTACATCAGCAGGGTGTCCCCCGCGGCCAGCTGCAGCTCCGTCTCCTCGTAGCGCGCCTCCGGCACGGCGCCCAGCAGCAGCCCCTTGACCGGGGGCAGCGCGGTCGCGTCCGCCTCCCGCACCAGGACCGGCGGCAGATGGCCCGCCCGCGCCCAGCGCAGGGTGCGCCGCTCGCCGTCGTACAGGCCGCACACCGCGGTCGCGGTGACGGCGCCCGTCAGATGGTGGGCGACGATGTTCAGCCAGGACAGCAGCTGTGCCGGGCCGGCGCCGGTCACCGCGAGGCCGCGCAGCGCGTTGCGCAGGACGACCATGCTGGTCGCCGCCTCTATCCCGTGCCCGGCGACGTCGCCGACGCACAGCAGGACCAGTCCGGAGGGCAGCACCACGGCGTCGTACCAGTCGCCGCCGACCAGGTGCTCCGTCTCGGCGGGCCGGTAACGCACCGCCACCTGGAGGTCCGGGACCCGCAGCGGGGCCTGGGCCGGGGGCATGATGGCGTGCTGGAGCTGGAGCGCGAGCCGGTTGCGTTCCACCGCCTGCTGCTCGGTGTGGGCGAGCTGGTCGCGGGTGGCGGCGAGGGCGACCTCGGTCCAGTGCTGGGCGGAGATGTCCTGGTAGGCGCCGCGCACCCCGAAGAGCTGCCCGTCGGTGTCGAGGACGGGTTCGGCGACCACCCGGGTGTGCCGGGTCACCCCGTCCGGGCGCAGCAGCCGGAAGGCGGCCGAGGCGGGCCGGCGGTGGTGCAGCAGGGTGCGCAGGAAGCGCCGCAGGGTGACGGAGTCGTCGGGGTGGGCATGGGCCGGCAGGTCCTGCAGGGCCACCGGGGGGCTGGTGGGCGGGCGGCCGTACAGGCTGAACAGCTGGCCGTTCCAGGTGATCTCGCCGGTGAGCAGGTTCTCCTCGAAGCCGCCGATCCGGCCGAGCCGCTGGGCGTGCTGGAGCAGGCTGGCCAGGCGTGCCGTCTCGTCCTCGATGCGCCAGATCAGCAGCACGCTGGAGCCGTGCCGGCTGATGCTGATGTCGGCGACGGCGGACAGCGGCACCTGGTCGACCAGGGCGGTCAGCCGCATCCGGCGGGCGCGGAACGGCTCGCCGGTGGCGTAGACCCGCTCCACACGCTGGAACAGCTCGCTGTCGCCGGCGGCCATCGGGTAGGCCTCCAGCAGCAGGGCGCCGCCCACGACGGCCCGCGGCCGGCCCGCCGGATCCAGGAAGCGGCTGTTGACGTGCTGGATGCGGAAGTCGACCAGCTGTCCGGTGTCGTCGAGGTGCGGCACGAGCACCAGGGCCGGGTCGTGCAGTCCGTCCGCGAGGTCCATCAGCTCGACCACGTCGGGCAGCAGCCCGGGCTCCGGTGCCGTGCCGGACGGCGGCACGAAGGTCTCCAGGGTGTGCGCGCACAGCTCGGCGAGAGCCTCCACCTGCCGGAGGACCGGGCGTGGCAGCGGAGCCTCCGGCTTGGGCCAGGCGATCTCCAGCACACCGTGGATCCGGCCGCCCGTCCCGGCGGGTAGGGCGATCCGCGCGCCGTCGGCGTACTCGCGGCGGCCGAGCGTGGGCAGCCCGGACTCGGCGAGCGAGGGCAGCCACTGGCCGTCGGGTTCGGTCAGTCCGCGCCGGGCCACCGTGGCGACGTCGGGCGGCACGTAGCGCCAGCGGGCCGCCTCGCCCGGCGGGAAACCGGCGCTGCCCGCGAGGGACAGCGAGCCGTCCGGGGCGGCCGCCCAGATGGCCACGGCGACCGCGCCCAGCGGGCGCAGGGCGTGTTCCAGGAGCGAGTCGGCCATGGCCTGGGTGTCCTGCGCCGCGGCCAGCACACCGCTCTCGGCGGCGCGCAGGCGTACGGCGGCGGACTCCGTGACGGTCCCGGTCGGGTCCGCCGCGGCGGACAGGAACGCCTGGGTGACTTCCGCGACGCGGTCCCGGGCCGCCTGGTTGATGACCTCGACCGCGAACTCCAGCGGGGTCATCTGCGCCTGTTCGGTCAGTTCGGCGAGCTGGCGGGCGGCCTGGGCGGGGCCGCAGCCGAGGCGTTCGACCAGGATGCCCTTGGCCAGTTCGACGAGCGCCCGGCCCTCCGCCTCGGCCTGCGCCGCCCGGACCTCGCTGCGCAGCCGTTCCACGGTGGCGGCGAGCCGGCCCACCGAGGAGGTGGCGGGAGCGTCGGACGACGCCGCGTCGGCCGTGGGGCGTCGGGCGGGCACGTCGGACGACGCCGCGTCGGCGGCGGGACGTCGGGCGGGCACGCCGACCGGCGTGCCCGGTTCATGGGTGGTCACCGGGTCGGTACTCCTCGGCCTGCAAAGGGGCGGGCGCGCTGTGCCGGGCTCATGCGGGGAGCCAGCGCCGGACACAGGCGATCAGGGCGTGGGTGTCGACCGGCTTGGTGACGTAGTCACTGGCCCCGGAGGCGAGGCTCTTCTCCCGGTCGCCCTGCATGGCCTTGGCGGTCACGGCGATGATCGGCAGGTCGGCGTACTGCGGCAGCTTGCGGATCTCGGCGGTGGCCGTGTAGCCGTCCATCTCGGGCATCATCACATCCATCAGGACGAGTTCGACGTCCGGGTTGTTCACCAGTGTGTCGATGCCCTTGCGCCCGTTCTCGGCGTGCAGGACGCGGAAGCCGTGCAGTTCGAGGATGCCGCTGAGCGCGAACAGGTTGCGGGCGTCGTCGTCGACGACGAGGACGGTACGGCCCCGGGTGTGCTCGTCGACCGGCTGGGGCGCGGCGAGCTGGGGTTCGTCCGCGCGGACCAGGGTGAGCACCTCGCCGGGTTCCTCGGCGGCCAGGTGCAGCGCGATCCGCTCGCGCAGCTCGTCCAGGCTGTAGAGGTGCTCCGGCGAACCGCCCGCGACGTCCTCGGCGAGGGGCTCGGTGCGGTGCGAGACGTGCACCAGGACCGGGACCCCGGCCAGCGCCGAGTCGCCGCGCAGGGCGTCCAGGAAGCGGGCCGACTCCCCGTCGGGCTCGCCGAGTTCCACGACCACGCAGTGGCAGGGCTCGGCGGCGAGGGCGCCGGCCGCCTCCTGGGCGCCGACCGCGGTGATGATGTCGACGGGCGTGCCGACGCCGTCGGCGCGGCCGTGTTCCAGGTCCTTGACCACGCTCTCGGCGACCAGGGTCAGCAGCCCGCGCGGGCGCTCCTCCACGACGAGCAGGCGGCGCGCGCGCTGCCGCCCGGCGCCGGCCGGCGACCGTCCCTCGGGGAGGGCCGGTGCGGGCGTGCCGTCGGTGCGTTCCTCGTCGGCCGACGGGCCGGGGAGGGCGCCCCGCGGGTGGTCGCCGAAGTCCGGCCGGGCCACCGGCAGGAAGAGGGTGAAGGTACTGCCCTTGCCGGGGGTGCTGTCGACGGTGACGGCACCGCCGAGCAGGTGCGCCATCTCCCGGGTGATGGACAGGCCGAGCCCGGTGCCGCCGTACTTGCGGCTCATGGTGCCGTCGGCCTGCTGGAAGGCGCCGAAGATGGTCTCCAGCTGCTGCTCGGGGATGCCGATGCCGGTGTCCTTGACCCGGAAGGCGACGATCGCGCTGCCCCGCACCACGCTGTCGGGCACCTCGCCGTCGGCCGCGGGTTCGACGCGCAGCTCGACCCCGCCCTGCTCGGTGAACTTCACCGCGTTGGAGAGCAGGTTGCGCAGGATCTGCCGGAGCCGGGAGTCGTCGGTGAGCAGGTCGGCGGGGGCGCCGGCGGCCGTGGTGACGGCGAACTCCAGGCTCTTCTGCGAGGTCATCGGCCGGAAGGTGGCCTCGACGTAGTCGATCAGCTGCCGCAGCGGGACGCGTTCCGGCGTCACGTCCATCTTGCCGGCCTCGACCTTGGACAGGTCCAGGATGTCGTTGATGAGCTGGAGCAGGTCGGAGCCGGCCGAGTGGATGATGCCCGCGTACTCGACCTGCTTGGGGGTGAGGTTGCGGGAGGGGTTCTGGGCCAGCAGCTGGGCGAGGATGAGCAGGCTGTTGAGCGGGGTGCGCAGCTCGTGGCTCATGTTGGCGAGGAACTCGGACTTGTACTTGGAGGCGAGCGACAGCTGCTGGGCGCGTGCCTCCAGTTCCTGCCGGGCCTGCTCGATCTGGAGGTTCTTCGCCTCGATGTCCCGGTTCTGCTCGGCCAGCAGCGAGGCCTTCTCCTCCAGTTCGGCGTTGGAGCTCTGGAGTTCCTCCTGGCGGGCCTGCAACTCGGCCGAGCGGGACTGCAGTTCGCTGGTCAGCCGCTGCGACTCCTGGAGCAGCTCGTCGGTACGGGCGTTGGCGACGATGGTGTTGACGTTCACCCCGATGGTGTCCACCAGCTGCTGGAGGAAGTCCCGCTGGACGGTGGTGAAGGGGCTGACGGAGGCCAGCTCGATCACGCCGAGGACCTGCTCCTCGAAGACGATGGGCAGCAGCAGCAGCGCGGTGGGCTCGATGTGTCCGAGCCCGGAGGAGATGGTGACGTACCCGGCCGGCAGCTCGTCCACGGCGATGGTGCGGCGGCTGCGGGCGGCCTGGCCGACCAGGGAGCGGCCGAACGGGATGCGGACGGGCCGGGTGTCCTCCTCGGGCCGGCCGTAGGAGCCGACGAGCCGCAGCTCGGGCCCGGACGCGCCGTCCTCGGCGAGGTAGAAGGCGCCGTACTGGGCGGACACCTGCGGCACCAGCTCGTCCATGATGAGCTCGGCGACGACGGGCAGGTCGCGGTGGCCCTGCATGAGGCCGGAGATCCGGGCGAGGTTGGTCTTGAGCCAGTCCTGTTCCTGGTTGGCCCGGGTGGTCTCGCGCAGCGACTCCACCATCGAGTTGATGTTGTCCTTGAGGTCGGCGACCTCACCGGAGGCGTCGACGGTGATCGACCGGGTCAGGTCGCCCTCGGCGACCGCGCTGGCCACGTCGGCGATGGCGCGGACCTGCCGGGTCAGGTTGCCGGCGAGTTCGTTGACGTTCTCGGTGAGCCGCTTCCAGGTGCCGGAGACCCCCTCGACCTCCGCCTGCCCGCCGAGCCGGCCCTCCGTACCCACCTCGCGCGCCACGCGGGTGACCTCGTCCGCGAACGCGGAGAGCTGGTCCACCATCGTGTTGATGGTGGTCTTCAGCTCCAGGATCTCCCCGCGGGCGTCGACGTCGATCTTCTTCGACAGGTCGCCCTTGGCCACGGCCGTGGTCACGAGCGCGATGTTGCGCACCTGACCGGTGAGGTTGTTGGCCATGGAGTTGACGTTGTCGGTGAGGTCCTTCCAGGTGCCGGCCACGTGGGGCACGTGCGCCTGCCCGCCGAGCCGGCCCTCGGTCCCCACCTCGCGGGCGACGCGGGTGACCTCGTCGGCGAACGCGGAGAGCGTGTCGACCATGGTGTTGATGACGTCGGCGAGGGCGGCGACCTCGCCCTTGGCCTCGACGGTGATCTTCTGCGACAGGTCACCCTTGGCCACGGCGGTGGCGACCTGGGCGATGGAGCGGACCTGGCCGGTGAGGTTGGAGGCCATCACGTTGACGTTGTCGGTGAGGTCCTTCCAGGTGCCGGCGACCCCCCGCACCTGCGCCTGCCCGCCGAGCCGGCCCTCGGTCCCCACCTCGCGGGCCACCCGGGTCACCTCGTCGGCGAACGCCGACAGCTGGTCCACCATCGTGTTGATGGTGTTCTTCAGCTCCAGGATCTCCCCGCGCGCGTCCACCGTGATCTTCTGCGACAGGTCGCCCTGCGCCACCGCGGTGGCCACCTGGGCCACGTTGCGCACCTGGGCCGTCAGGTTCCCGGCCATGAAGTTCACCGAGTCCGTCAGGTCCCGCCAGGTGCCCTTGACACCCTTGACGTCCGCCTGCCCGCCGAGCCGGCCCTCGGTCCCCACCTCCCGGGCCACCCGGGTCACCTCGTCGGCGAACGCCGACAGCTGGTCCACCATCGTGTTGATGGTGCTCTTCAGCTCCAGGATCTCCCCGCGCGCGTCCACCGTGATCTTCTGCGACAGGTCGCCCTGCGCCACCGCGGTCGTGACCTGGGCCACGTTGCGCACCTGGGCCGTCAGGTTCCCGGCCATGAAGTTCACCGAGTCCGTCAGGTCCCGCCAGACCCCGGCGACCCCCGGCACCTGGGCCTGCCCGCCGAGCCGGCCCTCGGTGCCGACCTCCCGGGCCACGCGGGTGACCTCGTCGGCGAACGCCGACAGCTGGTCCACCATCGTGTTGACGGTTTCCTTCAGCTGGAGGATCTCGCCCCGCGCGGGCACGTCGATCTTCTGGGACAGGTCGCCCTTGGCCACGGCGGTGGCGACCTGCGCGATGTCGCGGACCTGGGTGGTCAGGTTGCCCGCCATCGCGTTGACGGAGTCCGTCAGGTCGGCCCAGGTGCCGGAGACGCCCGGTACCTGCGCCTGTCCGCCGAGAGTGCCCTCGGTGCCGACCTCGCGGGCCACCCGGGTGACTTCGGAGGTGAACACGGACAACTGGTCGACCATGCCGTTGAAGACGGTGGCGATGTCGCCCATCAGCCCGCTGGCGTCGTCGGGCAGCCGGGTGCCGAAGTCCCCGTCGCGCACCGCGGTCAGCCCCGCGAGCAGTCTTCTGAGTTCGTGGTCACCCGGGACCGTTTCGGTCGTCCCGGTCGCCTTGCCGGCCATGCGCACCCTCGATCCGCTCCCCAAGAGTCCTCACCCCGAGGACTCGGAACCGCGGCCGGGGAGCGTCCTGCCGCCCGACCGTTGGCGTGTGCATTTCCGCAGTTCACGGATTTGCATGATGAGAAAAATACGCCGCAGGCTAACCCACCTTCGCGGGTGGGGACAAAGGAACCGGCCAACCTCCGACGGCCGCGAATTTCTCTTGCGACAGCAGGTGTGAGGCACTCTCGCCCGGGTACCCGATGCAGTTTCGCGAGGGGGTTCCGGGTGCCGGTCCGACCGGATTTCCGCGCGGTGACCACGGCCGTCGCCCGGTCCGGCCGGGCCGTTTCGGGCGCCGGCCGGGTTCGGGCGCGCGGAGCGGGGGCACCCGTGCCAGGCTCTGGACAGAGCACCCGGAGCGCGGCCGCCGTCCAACGGGCCCGCCTGGGGCTGCGGGCTGCCGGCCGGCGGCGGATCCTGGAGGGTGGGACGACCCCGGGGTGCGGCGCACGGCGGGCGGCGGCCACGAGGAGGCGCACACGCCCGCTTCGCCCGCTGTCCCGCGAGGATGCGGTGGGCCTCCTTGCGGTACCGGGGCGGGAAGGCGCGTCACGAACGAGGAGGCACCGCATGAGCGACGGCGCTGAAGGCCACCGGAACCTCCTGTACGGGCCGGAGCCGGACGTGGCCGGGGCGGCCGGGTATCCGGACGCGCCGCCGCGGATGGGCTTCTTCACCGACACCTCGGTGTGCATCGGCTGCAAGGCCTGCGAGGTCGCGTGCAAGGAGTGGAACGCCGTCCCGGAGGACGGACTCCTGCTGACCGGCATGTCCTACGACAACACCCAGGGCCTCGGCGCCGACACCTGGCGGCACGTGGCCTTCATCGAGCAGCGCAAGCCGCTCGCCGGCCAGGAACCCGGGGTCGCACACGACGACCTGGACGTCTTCGCCGCCGCGTCCCGGCTCGGCACCGGCGCCGCCTCCCCGGGGCCGGGCGCCACCGCTCCCCCGCCGGACCGGGCCCCCGAGGGCGCGCCCGCCGGGGAGATCTCGCCCCTGTCCCCCGACGGACGCACGGAGTTGCGCTGGCTGATGGCGTCGGACGTGTGCAAGCACTGCACGCACGCCGCCTGCCTGGACGTGTGCCCGACGGGCTCGCTGTTCCGCACCGAGTTCGGCACGGTCGTCGTCCAGGAGGACATCTGCAACGGCTGCGGCTACTGCGTGCCCGCCTGCCCGTACGGCGTGATCGACCAGCGCAAGGACGACGGCCGGGTGTGGAAGTGCACGCTGTGCTACGACCGGCTCGGCGTCGGCATGGAACCGGCGTGCGCGAAGTCCTGTCCGACGGACTCGATCCAGTTCGGTCCGCTGGACGAGCTGCGGGAGCGCGCGCAGGTCCGGGTGGCGCAGCTGCACGCGGCCGGCGTGAGCGACGCGCGCCTGTACGGCGAGAGCCCGGACGACGGGGTCGGCGGCGACGGCGCGTTCTTCCTGCTGCTGGACGAGCCGGAGGTGTACGGCCTGCCACCGGACCCGGTGGTCACCACCCGGGACCTGCCCGGCATGTGGCGGCACGCGGCGCTGGCCGCCGTCTCGCTGGTCGCGCTCGCCGCCGGCAGCTTCGTGCGGAGGCCGCGATGAGCGAGTCCGACGTGACCCGGGACGGTGTGCAGCACGCCCGGCCCGGCCGGGTGCGCGCGGGGCGTCGCCGGCGCCGGCGCGGGCGGGGCGAGCAGCCGATGGTGCCGGAGGCCGAGTTCTCGTCGTACTACGGCAAGCCCGTCCTGAACAAGCCGACCTGGAAGCCGCTGGACATCGCCGGGTACCTGTACCTGGGCGGGCTGGCCGGAGCCTCCTCGCTGCTGGCGGCGGGGGCCGGGGCCACGGGGCTGCCGGCACTCGGCAGGACGGCCAAGCTGGGCGCGGCCGGCGCCATCACGCTGTCGCTGGCGGCACTGGTGCACGACCTGGGGCGCCCGGCCCGGTTCCTGAACATGCTCCGGGTGTTCAAGCCCACCTCGCCGATGAGCGTCGGCTCCTGGATCCTGAGCGGCTACGCGCCGCTGACGCTGGCGGCCGCGGCGACCGACGTGGCGGGCCGGTACCGGCTGGTGGGCTCGGCCGCGACGGCGGGCGCCGCCGTTCTCGGGCCGGCCGTGGCGACGTACACCGCGGTGCTGCTCTCGGACACGGCGGTGCCGTCCTGGCACGAGGGCTACCGGCAGCTGCCGTTCGTGTTCGCGGGTTCCGCCGCCACGTCGGCCGCCGGCCTCGCCCTCCTCGCGGTGCCCACCGCCCAGGCCGGACCGGCACGGCGGATGGCGGCGCTGGGAGCCGTGCTGGAGCTGGGCTCCTTCCGGGTGATGAAGCGGCGGATGGGGCTGGCCGCGGAGCCTTTCGAGCAGGGTGGGCCGCATCGGCTGCTGCGCGCGGCGGAGGCCCTGACGGCGGGCGGGGCTGCCCTGGCCCTGCTCTCGGCCCGGGTGTGGGACCGGCGTCCGGCCGCGGCGGCGGGCGTGGCCCTCCTCGCCGGTTCGGCGGCGCTGCGTTTCGGCGTCTTCCACGCCGGGGTGGCCTCCGCGGAGGATCCCCGGTACACCGTCGTCCCGCAGCGGGAGCGGCTCCGGGCGCGGGAGGGGTGACGGTACCGCCCGCCGCCGGTGACGCACCGCGCGGGGTCCCGGCGCACGCGGCCGGGCCCCAGGGCCTGTCGTCCGGATCACGCCGGCCTCGCGGGCCCTGGCACCGCGCCCTGATCCGGCCTGATCCGAAGGAAAGGCCCTAGCCGATGCCCTCCCCGGCGATCAGCTGTCCTTGGGCCCCGAGCCGTTCGGCCAGGTCGCGTACGCCGGTGGCCTCGATGGCCGCGGGGAGCAGGGTGGCCGGGTAGGGCCGGGGGGCGCGCCGCAGCCAGGCTGTGGCGAGGCCGGCCCGGGCCGCGCCGTCGATGTCCCAGGGGTGCACCGACACCAGCACCACCTCGTCGGCCGGTACGCCCACGGCGTCCACGGCGTGGGCGTACGCCTCCCGGGCGGGCTTCCAGCGGCCCGCCGCCTCGACGTCGAGGTGCGTCTCGAAGCAGTCGGTCAGTCCCTCCCGGCCGAGGACCGCGCGGGTGGTGCCGGCGGAGCCGTTGGTCAGGGTGACCAGCCGGTACCCGGCGGCGCGCAGGGCCCGGACACCGTCGGGGACGTCCGGGTGGAGGGGCAGCCGGGGCAGCGCGGCCAGGACGTGGTCCGCCGCCGCCTCGGGGTCGGCCACGCCCTGCGCCGAGGCCGCCAGCGTCCGCAGTCCGTCGCGGGCCACGTCCCCGAAGGACGCGTGGCCCCCGGCCAGGCTCAGCGCGATCCCGTCCCGCAGCACACCGGCGAACCAGGCCGGGAGCCCGTGCTCCGGCAGCCCGGCCTGCGCCATCAGCGCCGCGAGCGGGGACAGGTCGGTGAGCGTTTCGTTGACGTCGAACACGAGAACACGAGGACGTCCGTCACCGGGCAACAGGATCACCGCCTCCCAGCCGGGCGGCCCGGCAGGCCAGGACCTCACGTTTTTCGCGGTTCACCCACGGCCAGGTGACCGCCGCGGCCGCGACGCCGGCCGGCGGCTCGCCGTCGGTCGGTCCGCGTCAGCCGGCACACCGCAGCGGCCAAGTCCCCCCGGGACGCCGCCCTCACACCTGCCGGATCCGTTTCGCCGTGCCCGGCGGGGGTACCCCGTCGCCGGTCACGGAGATGCCGTGACCACCAGGCTGCGGGACAATCGAGGGACCGAGCGGGAGGAGGAGTCATGGGCGTACGAACCTGGCTCGACTCCTGGCCCGTCTACCGCCAGCTGACCGGCACGGATCCGCTCGGCCGCGGTGCCGCCGCGAAGAGCGGGCGCAGCGAACGGCTCACACCCCGGGTCGCCTCGGCCGACCGGGTGGTGAAGTCCGTCTGCCCGTACTGCGCGGTCGGCTGCGGCCAGAACGTGTACGTGCAGGACGAGAAGGTCACCCAGATCGAGGGCGACCCCGACTCCCCGATCTCACGCGGCCGGCTGTGCCCGAAGGGCGCGGCGAGCCTCCAGCTGACCACCGGGGACGCCCGCGAGCACCAGGTCCTCTACCGGCGCCCGCACGGCACCGAGTGGGAGCGGCTGGATCTGGACCGGGCGATGGACATGATCTCCGACCGGGTGATCGCCGCCCGCCGGGCGGGCTGGCAGTGGGAGGTCGACGAGACCCGCACCCGGCGCACCCTGGGCATCGCGAGCCTGGGCGGAGCCACCCTGGACAACGAGGAGAACTACCTCCTCAAGAAGCTGTTCACCGCGCTGGGAGCGATCCAGATCGAGAACCAGGCGCGTGTTTGACACTCCTCCACCGTTCCCGGTCTGGGAACCTCGTTCGGCCGCGGCGGCGCGACCACCTTCCAGCAGGACCTGCAGAACGCGGACTGCATCGTCATCCAGGGCTCGAACATGGCCGAGTGCCATCCGGTCGGGTTCCAGTGGGTGATGGAGGCCAAGGCCCGCGGTGCGAAGGTGATCCACGTCGATCCGCGTTTCACCCGCACCAGCGCGCTCGCCGACGTGCACGTGCCGCTGCGCGCGGGCACGGACATCGCCTTCCTCGGCGGGATCGTCAACCACGTGCTGCAGCACGAGAAGTACTTCCGCGAGTACATCGTGGCGTACAGCAACGCGCCGGTGATCCTGCGGGAGGACTTCCGGGACACGGAGGACCTGGCCGGCGTCTTCTCCGGTCTGGACGCCGACAGCCGCAGCTATGACACCTCCAGCTGGCAGTACGCGGGTACGGAGGTGCAGGCGGTCTCCGGCGAGCGCGACCAGGAGTACGCCGACCGCACCGACGGCGGCAGCTCGGTGGCCGAGGCGGCGCGCGGTGAGGCGCACGGCTCCGGCGGTGCGGTGATCGGCGAGGGCGAGCCGGAACGCGACGAGACGCTGACCCATCCACGCTGCGTCTTCCAGGTGCTCAAGCGGCACTACGCCCGCTACACGCCCGAGCTGGTCGAGCAGGTCTGCGGGGTGCCGCAGGAACTGTTCCGCCGGGTCTGCGAGCTGGTCACGGAGAACTCCGGGCGCGACCGGACGACGGCCTTCGCCTACGCCGTCGGCTGGACGCAGCACACGGTGGGGGTGCAGAACATCCGGGCGGCCTCCGTCCTGCAGACCCTGCTCGGCAACATCGGCCGGCCCGGCGGCGGCATCCTCGCGTTGCGCGGGCACGCCTCCATCCAGGGGTCCACCGACATCCCGACCCTGTTCAACCTGCTGCCCGGCTACATCCCGATGCCGCACGCGCACCAGAACCAGGACCTGAACGCCTTCGTCGAGGCCGGGGCCACGCACAAGGGCTACTGGGGCAACATGCGGGCGTACATCGTGAGCCTGCTCAAGGCGTACTGGGGTGACGCGGCGACGCCGGAGAACGACTTCTGCTTCGACTACCTGCCCCGGCTGACCGGTTCGCACTCGACGTACGAGACGACGATGGCCCAGCTGGACGGCGTCTGCAAGGGCTACTTCCTGCTCGGCGAGAACCCGGCGGTGGGCAACGCCAACGCCAAGCTGATCCGGCTGGGCATGGCCAACCTGGACTGGCTGGTCGTGCGTGACTTCTCGCTCATCGAGTCGGCGACCTGGTGGCAGGACGGGCCGGAGATCGAGACCGGGGAGCTGCGCACCGAGGACATCGGCACCGAGGTGTTCTTCCTGCCGGCCGCCGCGCACACCGAGAAGGACGGCAGCTTCACCAACACCCAGCGGCTGCTCCAGTGGCACCACCAGGCGGTCGAGCCGGCCGGCGAGGCGCGCAGCGAGCTGTGGTTCGCCTACCACCTGGGCCGGATCATCCGGGAGAAGCTCGCCCGGTCCACGGACGAGATGGACCGGCCGGTGCTCGACCTGGCCTGGGACTACCCGACGAAGGGCCGGTACGCCGAACCGGACGCGGAGGCGGTCCTGGCCGAGATCAACGGCCGGGACGCCGAGGGCAACCCGCTCTCCTCGTACGAGCAGCTCAAGCCGGACGGCTCGACGGCCTGCGGCTGCTGGATCTACTGCGGTGTGTACGCCGACGGCGTCAACCAGGCGGCCCGCCGCAAGCCGGGCCGGGAACAGGACTGGGTGGCGGCCGAGTGGGCGTGGGCCTGGCCGGCCAACCGGCGGATCCTGTACAACCGTGCGTCCGCCGACCCCGAGGGCAGGCCGTGGAGCGAGCGCAAGGCGCTGGTGTGGTGGGACCCGGACGCGGGCGAGCGGGGCGAGTGGACCGGGCACGACGTCCCCGACTTCAAGAAGGACAAGGCGCCGGACCACGAGCCGCCCGAGGACGCGACCGGGCCGGAGGCACTGTCCGGCACGGACCCGTTCATCATGCAGGCCGACGGCAAGGCGTGGCTGTACGTGCCGTCCGGGCTCACCGACGGCCCGCTGCCGGCGCACTACGAACCGCAGGACTCCCCGTTCCCGAACCTGCTCCACGACCAGCAGCGCAATCCGGTACGGCACTTGCTGCCGCCGCATCCGGACAACCGCTACCAGCCGAGCGGCGACGAACCCGGCTCCGGGGTGTTCCCGTACGTGGCCACCACCTACCGGCTGACCGAGCACCACACGGCGGGCGGCATGTCCCGCTGGCAGCCGTACCTGGCGGAGCTGCAGCCGGAGTTCTTCTGCGAGGTCTCTCCGGAGCTGGCCGCCGAGCGGGGCCTGGCGCACACCGGCTGGGCGACGATCGTCAGCGCGCGGGGCGTGATCGAGGCACGGGTGCTGGTCACCGACCGGATGGCCCCGCTGACCGTGCACGGCCGCCGGCTGCTCCAGGTGGGGCTGCCGTACCACTGGGGGCCGAACGGCTACAGCACCGGGGACGCGGCCAACGAGCTGCTGCATCTGTCCCTGGATCCGAACACGCACATCCAGGAGACGAAGGCGTTCGCCGTCGACATCCGCCCGGGACGGCGCCCCCGGGGCCCGGCGGCCGTGCAGCTGGTGCGGACGTACCGGATCCGGGCGGGCATCGACGAGCACACCGGCACGGAGCCGTGAGCGGCCCTACCTGAGGACGAGGGAATGGGTGCCGCGCGGCACCAGCTCCCCGATCACCGGCGCGCCGGGGACCTCTCCGGCGACCAGCAGCCCGCCGGAGGTCTGCGCGTCGGCGAGCAGCAGCCGGGTGTCCTCGTCGGTGGTCCCGAAGTCGGTGTGCGGTGCGACCCACTCCAGGTTGCGCCGGGTGCCGCCGCTGACGTACCCGTCCCGTACGGCCTCCCGGGCGCCCTCCAGGTACGGGACGGCGGCGGTGTCGACCACCGCGGTCACCCCGGAGGCGCGGGCCAGCTTGTGCAGGTGGCCGAGGAGGCCGAAGCCGGTGACGTCGGTGGCGCATGCGGCGCCGGCGGCCAGCGCGGCCTCGGCGGCCTCCCGGTTGAGGGCGGCCATCGTGGCGACGGCGTGCGCGAACCGCTCGCCGGTGGCCTTGTGCCGGTTGTTCAGGACGCCGACGCCCAGCGGTTTGGTCAGGGACAGCGGCAGCCCGGGCCGGCCGGCGTCGTTGCGCAGCAGCCGGTCGGGGTCGGCGATGCCGGTGACGGCCATGCCGTACTTGGGTTCGGGGTCGTCGACGCTGTGCCCGCCGCCGACGTGGCAGCCGGCCTCGGTGGCGACGTCCAGTCCGCCGCGCAGCACCTCGCGGGCCAGCTCGAACGGGAGCCGGTCGCGGGGCCAGGCGAGCAGGTTGACGGCGAGGACGGGCCGGCCGCCCATCGCGTACACGTCGGACAGGGCGTTGGCGGCGGCGATCCGGCCCCAGTCGTAGGGGTCGTCGACGACCGGGGTGAAGAAGTCGGCCGTGCACACCAGGGCGGTCCCCCGGTGCGTGACCACGGCGGCGTCGTCGCCGGTGGCGAGGCCGACGAGCAGCGGGGTGTCACCGCCGGCGAGCGGCGCGGCGGTCAGCCCGGCGACCACCTCCTCCAGTTCCCCGGGCGGGATCTTGCAGGCACAGCCGCCGCCGTGCGCGAACTGGGTGAGCCGTACGGGTGTCCGATGGGCCGGTGTCGTTGTCATACCGGTGGTCTCCTGGGGCAGTAGCCTGACGGACGGTGGAGGCGTGTGGGTGCCTGGTGGCCCTCCCGGTCTTCAAAACCGAGGTGCCCGAGGATCTCGGGCAGGCGGGTTCGATTCCCGTCCGCCTCCGTTTCCCGCCCCCGTGCGGCAGCGCCGGTGCTGGTCGTCGACCCGTTCGGTGAAGCCCCGGGCGTCCAGGAACTCCAGCAGCGGTACGGCGACCCGGCGGGTGGTGTCCAGTGCGCGCCGGGCCTCGCTGAGTGTGAACGGCTGTGGCAGCGCGCGCAGTACGGCGGCGGCGTCGGCGTCCGCGCCGGGCAGCAGCACGATGCCGTCGGCGATCCGCAGCAGCGCCCCGGCGGCCGCCGCCGCGGCCAGCGCACGGCGGTCCAGGCCCAGTTGGGCGAGCCGCCCGGCCTCGGGGGCCCGGAACGGGGTGCGGGCGAGGTCCCGGCGCAGGGCGTCCACCGCGGCGCGGACGGGTGCGGGCAGGGCGGGGCGGAGACTGCCGGCGGTGTGCAGCCGGCCCTGGCGGGCGTGGATCGCGGGCAGGGCCGCGGCCAGCGCGTCGACCAGGGCGCGGTCGGGCAGGCCGAGCAGCCGGCGGGCCGCCTCGGTGGGCAGGCCGGGCTCCAGCGGATGGGTGCGGGCGTACTCCACGACGTGGCCGGCCAGCCGGTCCTTCAGGGCGTTCCAGTGCGCGGTGTCGGCCAGCCAGTCGCCGGCGACGGGCTCGCCGGGCACCGGGACGCCCATCGCCCGCAGGTCGGCGCGCCGGACCAGCTTGCGGCGGTGCAGCTCGGCGGCGCCGTCCGGGCGGCCGGTCATCGTCTCCAGCTCGGCCGCGCGGGCCCGGCCGGCGCCGCGCCGGGCCAGCCGGGGCGGCCGTACGTCCAGCACGGTGACCCCGCAGGGCGTGCGGGTGCCGCCGGGCTCCCGGAGCACCGCGCGGTCGCCGACCCGCAGGGGCAGCCCCCGGCGCAGGGTGAGCCGGGCGGTGTCCGGGCCGAGCGGGCGGACGGTCACCGGCACCGCGGCCGTCCCGATGTGCAGGGTGACGCACCGGGGCAGGTCGGCCGCCGGCTCCCCGGTGACCCGTACGTCGGCGAACTCGGTGCACAGCCAGCGGTCCGGGGTGAGCAGCACCTGTCCGCGCCCCAGGCCGGTGTCTCCCTGGCCGTGCACGTTGACGGCGACGCGGGCCACCGCGGCGACGGCCTCCCGCTGCTCGTGCAGGCTCTGCAGACCGCGCACCCGCACGACGGCCGATCCGTCCGCGGTGACCAGCCGGTCGCCCACGCGCAGGGTGCCCGCGCCGAGGGTGCCGGTCACCACGGTGCCGTGACCGCGGACGGTGAACGCCCGGTCGAGCCAGAGGCGCACGTCGGCGTCCGTGTCGGGCGGGGGCAGGGCGTCCGCCAGCCGTGCCAGTTCGGTGCGCAGGGCGTCCAGTCCCGCACCGGTCACGGCGCTGACGGCGACGTGGGGCACCTTGCCGAGGGAGGTGGCGGCCAGCCGCTCCACGGCGTCGGCGCGCACCCGTTCCGGGTCGGCGAGGTCGCTGCGGGTCACCGCGAGGACGGCGTGCCGGACGCCGAGCGCGTCGAGGATGGCCAGGTGCTCCTCGGACTGGGGCTGCCAGCCCTGGTCGGCGGCGACGACGAACAGCACGGCGGGGACGGGTCCGACACCGGCCAGCATGGTCGGCACGAACCGCTCGTGCCCGGGCACGTCCACGAAGGCGAGGTCGTCGCCGCCGAGGCGGGTCCACACGAAGCCCAGGTCCAGGGTGAGACCCCGGCGGCGCTCCTCCTCGTACCGGTCGGGCTCCATGCCGGTGAGGGCGCGGACCAGCGCGGACTTGCCGTGGTCGACGTGGCCGGCGGTGGCGAGGACCCGCATCACGCCCGCCCCTCCGCGGTGGTCCGGGCCGACCGTACGGCCTCGGCCAGCCGGTCGTCGTCCTCCGGCGGCACCGCTCTCAGGTCCAGCAGGCAGCGGCCCGCCTCCAGGCGGCCGACGACCGGGACCCGCCCGGTGCGCAGGGCGGCGGCGTACGGCTCGGGCAGGGACAGCGCCGCGCTGGGCAGGGTGACGCCGGGTGCGCCCCCGCCCCCGACCGTGGCCGCGCTCTCGACGGCCCGTACGTCGATCCCGTCGGCGGCCAGCGCGGTGGCGAGCCGGTCGGCGCGGGCCCCGAGGGCGGCCGGGCCGGCGGTGAGGGCGAGGGCGGTCGGGGTGGGCGGGCCGGTGAGCGTGGCCTCCAGGGCGGCCAGCGTCAGTTTGTCGACGCGCAGGGCGCGGGCCAGCGGGTGCCGGGCGAGGGCGCGGACCAGATCCGCCCGGCCGAGCAGGAGCCCGCACTGGGGTCCGCCGAGCAGTTTGTCGCCGCTGGCGGTGACGAGGGCGGCGCCGGCCCGCAGCTGGGTGTCGGCGTCGGGCTCCTCGGGCAGGGCGGGGTGCGGGGCGAGCAGCCCGGAGCCGATGTCGACGACGACGGGGACGCCGAAGCCGGTGAGTTCGGCGACCTCGGCGGAGCGGGTGAAGCCGGTGATCCGGAAGTTGGACGGGTGGACCTTGAGCACGAAGCCGGTGTCCGGGCCGATCACGGCCGCGTAGTCGGCGGGGGTCGTGCGGTTGGTCGTACCGACCTCGCGGAGCCGGGCGCCGGTGGAGACGAGCAGGTCGGGCAGGCGGAAGCCGTCGCCGATCTCCACCATCTCGCCCCGGCTGACGACGATCTCCCGGCCGGCCGCGAGCGCGGTGGCGGCCAGGACGAGTGCGGCGGCCCCGTTGTTGACGACGTGCGCGGCGCCGGCGGCCGGTACGCGGGCGTGCAGCGCGGCGAGCGCGGAGCGTCCCCGGCGCGCCCGTACGCCGGTCGTCAGGTCGAGTTCGACGTCCGTGGGCCCGGCCGCCTCCCGGACCGCCTGCCGGGCGGCGGCGGACAGCGCGGCCCGGCCGAGGTTGGTGTGCAGCAGCACCCCGGTGGCGTTGATCACCGGGCGCAGGCCGCTCGCGGTGCCGGGCAGCAGGTCGAGGGCGGCCCGCGGGACCTGTTCGGGCGGTATGGCACCCGCGCGGGCCCGCTCCTGGGCCTGCCGGACGGCGGCCTTCACCCGGTGCGCGCCGAGCCGGTCCACGGCCGCGGCCAGCCGGGGGTCGCGCAGCAGGGTGTCGGTGCGCGGGATGCGGCGGCGTACGTCGGCCGGCGGCTCCCCGGGGGCGCTGCGCGGGGTGGTCTCGCCCGTCCGTCCTGCTACCGGCCGCTGTTCCATGCCGCCCCTGTCCCTCCGGTCCGGCCCCGTGCCCGTACGGTTCGGCCCATCGTCTCCCAGTGCCCCCGGCGGGCCGTCCGACACGCCGGACGGACGTTGGCGGCGGCCGTCAGCCGGGTACCCGGCGGCGCATGAAGGACCACGACCAGGATCACGACCACGACTTCGAGCGTGAGCGGCAGGACGAACACGCGACGGCGGCCGAGCGGGCCGCGCGCAGGCAGCGCGAGGCGGACCGCGAGCGCGCGCGTTCCGAGCCGTTCGACTACCCGTATCCGGAGCGCCGGGCGGGGGTGCGGGCCCGGCGTCACATCAGCGAGGCCGCGGCCGCCGCGGACACCCCGCCGGGGATCCCCGGGGGCTACGGCACGACCGGCGGCGGACAGCCGGGCGGCACCGGCGCCGCCCATCCGCCGAACCCCGGGCGCCGTGGCACGGCGGCGGGGACGCCGGCCGCGGAGCCCGGCGGTGACGACGAGGGGCCGGTGAACCGCTCGGACCGCTGACCGCGCGGGGTTCACGGGGCTCCGGTCGGCCATGACCGGTCGCCGAGGCCGTCGGGGTCCGCCGGCGGCCGGGGCGGCGGGGCCTCGCCCGCGGTGAGGTGTTCCAGCACCTCCGCCAGCTCCTGGCAGGCCTGCTCGACCGAGCGCCGGGTCTGGCGCTGCTCGGTGATCAGGGCGGACAGCAGCAGCGCGGTCAGAGCCATGGCGCCGTTGAACGCCTGGAGCTTCACCATGACCTCGATGCGGTTCAGCCCGGCGAACGCGCCGGCGCCGTCCGTGGCGGCGACGGTGGCCACCACGGAGGTCAGCAGCGCGCAGAGCACGCTGCCGACCAGTTGGAAGCGCAGGGCCGCCCAGATGATGAGCGGGTAGACCAGGAAGAGCATGCTGACCGAGGTGTAGACGGCGAGCGGTACGACCGCGCAGGCGACGACGGCCAGCGCGGTCGCCTCCTTCCAGCGGCCCAGGGGCAGCGGCCTGCGGGCCTGGTGCAGCAACAGCAGCAGCGGGGTGACGATCAGGACGCCCATCGCGTCGCCCACCCACCAGGCGAACCAGACCGGCCAGAAGCTGTGGGCGGCCAGGCTGCCCTTGAGGACGAGGACGCCCGCGCCGACGGTCGCGCTCACCACCATGGCGCCCAGCGCGGCGAGGAACACCAGGGCGAGTCCGTCGCGCAGCCGGCTGAGGCCGGTGCGGAAGCGGGCCCGGCGCAGCAGCAGGACCGCGCACACGGGGGCGGCGGTGTTGCCGACGAGGACGCCGAGCACCTCGGGTCCGGGTGTGGTCAGGGACAGGACGGAGAGGAAGGCGCCGAGGGTGATGCCGGGCCAGCAGCCCAGGCCGAGGATCAGCAGCGCGGCGACGGCGACGCCGGTCGGCGGCCAGATCGGGGTGAAGACGGCGCCCCCGACGGTCAGCTCGCGCAGCAGGCCGAGCCGGGCCGCCGCGTAGTAGCAGGCGGCGACGGCCAGCGTCTGGACGGCGTAGCCGACCGGCCGGCGCAGCTCCTCGATACCCACCACAGCAGCCATCTCACACCGGTGGGCGCCGGTCGGCGAGGCGAGGCGTGGTTTCCTCCGGTTCTCCGGCCGGGGCGGGGGCCGCGCTGCGGTGCCGGTTCAGGGCGGGCCGCCGGGGCCGTCCAGGCCGACGACCAGGACGGCGGCGTCGTCCTCGTGCCCGACGCTTTCGGCGCCCTTGATCACGGCCGCGGCGAGCGCGCGGGCCTCCAGACCGGCGACGGCGGCGATCCCGGCGAGCCGCACGACCTGGTCGAGGCCGTCCTCGACGCTCAGCGACGGCCCCTCCACGATCCCGTCGGTGACCAGGACGAAGACTCCGCCGGTGGTGAGCCGGTGCCGGGTCACCGGGAACTCCATGCCCTGTTCGATGCCGAGCGGCGGGCCGCCGGCGTCGTCGACGACGCCGGACTTTCCGTCCGCCGTGGCCCACACGAAGGGTATGTGGCCGGCCCGGGCGCTCTCCAGCACCCCGGTGGCCGGGTCGAGCCGCATGAAGGTGCAGGTGGCGAACAGCTCGCTGCCCAGGGAGAGCAGCAGGTCGTTGGTGCGGGCCAGGAGTTCGCCGGGGTCGCCGGTGACCGAGGCGAGCGCCCGCAGCCCGGCCCTGACCTGGCCCATGAAGGCCGCGGCCTCGATGTTGTGGCCCTGCACGTCACCGATGGACAGTCCGATCCGGCCGTCCGGCATGGTGAAGGCGTCGTACCAGTCGCCGCCCACGTTGAGACCGAGGTTGGCGGGCGTGTACCGCACCGCCAGATGCAGGCCGGGGGCGGTCGGCAGGTCTCTGGGCAGCATGCCGCGCTGCAGGGCGAGGGCCAGTTCGACCTGGCTGCGCTGCACCTCGGCCCGCTGGCGTGCCTGGGCGGTGAGCGAACCGAGTCGGGCCAGCAGCTCGTCGCCTTCGTCCGTGGAGCGCTTGCGGGGCATCGATCACTTCCGGCGGGGCGGTGGCTCGGGGCGGGCCGGTCGCCTGCATGTCTGGCAAACGCCTAGATTTTACCGAAATCGGGTGATCACACCCCAGGGTGAAGCGCGTCAGCGGACCTCGGAGTCGATGCCGGTGATCACCGCGGGTCCGAGCGGCGCGGTCCGCTCGTCCAGGCCCGCGTCCCGCAGCGCGGAGTCCGCGAGCCGGCGGGCCGCCTCCTCGGCGTGCGGGCCGGTGTCCGCCTCGACGGTCAGGCGGAGGGTGAAGGTGTTGTCGTCGTTGACGCTCAGCACGTCCAGGTCCTCGGCGTCGCCCATGCGGGTGCCGTGCGGATCGGCGGGCCGCAGCGCCCGGGCCAGCCGATTCCGGGTGCCGGCCTCCACCCCGGTGACGAAGGTGCCGGGGACGCTGATCACGTAGGTCGTCATGAGACGGTCCTTTCCTCGGGCGTCCCCTCGACTACCCCGATTCGCGCGCTTCGCACCGAGGGCCGTCGGGACGGCACCGCCGCGCCGCCGCCGTCCCCCGGACGGTGGACCGCCCGTGTGGGCTCCGGGGCCGGACGGAGCCGGAGTGGGAGATTGCCGGTGCGGCCTCGTCCGCTCCTCCCCCGTCCCCCGTTCGCGAAGGAGACCTCATGCGCCTGCGCCGTCCGCTCGCCGCCGTCCTCGGCGGTCTCGCCCTCGCCCTGACCACGGCGGGTTCCGCGCTCGCCGCCGACGGCACGTTCCTCTGGATCGGGCCCCAGGGCAAGGCGTACGCCCTCGACAGCCCGCCGGACCACCAGTGCTTCGACATGGCCCAGGAGGCGCGCGCCGCCCGCAACGCGACGAAGAAGCCGCTGGTCATCTACTCCCGGAAGAAGTGCAAGGGCTCCGCCCTGCGGCTCGCCCCCGGCCACTCGGCGCCCGACGGCACCCGCTTCGCCAGCGTGATCTTCAACCGCCGCTGACCGTACGACACTCCCCCGGGGGGCTTGAGCCCCCCTCAGATCCAGCCGTCCAGGGCACCCATGAAGGCGTCGAGGTCGTCGCGGTACAGGGAGTGCCCGGCGCCCTCGACGGTCCGGACCTCGAAGCCCCGCTGCACCAGCTCCGCGCCGAGGCCGGGCCGTACGAGGTCGCTCGCGCCGGCCAGCAGCACCAGCGAGGGCACCACCGGGTACGCCGGAGTGCGGCTGACCGAGTAGATGTCCGGGAGGACGAGGGCCGTGGCGGGGTCCCAGTCGGCGAGCGTGGCCAGTTCGACGTCCACGTCGGTGTCGTCCCAGCGCGGGTTGAGGCTGCTGATCATCGTGCGGTTCGCAGTCTTGAAGACGGTGAAGTACACGGACGCCTCGACCAGTTCCTTGCGCAGGTCCCAGGCCGGGTCGCAGTAGACGGCCCGGGCGGGTGCCAGCCGTTCGACGGCACCGGCCAGCGCCATCGCCCCGAGCGAGTGGCCGATCGCCAACTCGGGCCGCGCCGGGAGGGTTTCGACGAGGTCGTCGGCCCAGGTCCCGGGGCTGTACTCGCCCCGCCCGCTCGCACCGTGCCCGCGCAGGTCCACGCCGATGACCCGGTACCCCTTGTCGGCGAGGACGGGCGCGACCCGGTGCCAGGTGCGGTGGTCGGACATGATCCCGTGGACGAGGACGGCGATCCGGTCGCCGGTCCCCCACTCGTGCGTGTGCAGCCTCATCGGCGCCGCCTTCCCCGTCGGCCTCGAGCCGATCATGTCACCACGGCCGACGCCCGATCCACTTCCGGCGCGGCGGACCGGGTGGCGCCCGCCCGCGCCCGCGCGTCGGCGTGCCGCACAGGTCCGGCCCCGAGGCAGCCGGAGGCCGGCCGCGGCCGTCCGGTGGCCAACCGGCGGGAACGGTCGGCGTGCGGCGGGCGGTGGCTCACAGCGGGGAGTGGGCCACCGCGGTCACATAGGCGCCGGCCAGCAGGGAGGCCAGGGCGAGGGCGCCGTACACCACCACCGCCGGGGGCCGGTGCAGCCACCAGGCCCGCGCGAGGCCCCGTGCCATCGGGATGAGCAGCGGGAAGGCCGGCAGCAGGAACCGCGGCTTGGAGGAGAAGGAGCCGGAGCCGCCGAGCACGAGCAGGATCAGGACGCCGGAGAAGACCACCAGGACCAGCGGGGCGCGGTCCAGGCACAGCAGCACGAACAGCAGCACGCTCACCGCGACGATCAGGAGGGCCGCCGGGTAGACGACGCCCCCGCCGTGCAGCAGCAGGGCCTTGAGGAAGCGCACCGAGCCGACGCCAAAGTCGAAGCGGGAGCCCCAGGCGCTCTGCACCGAGAAGTAACCGCCGAGGACGTCTCCCGTGCGGCTGCCCACCCAGAGCACATAGCCCAGCCAGCCGAGCGGGGCCAGGAGCGCGCCGGTCCACAGCCGCGCCGGGGCCCGGCCGCGCCGGCGCAGCACCTCGCACCCGGCGGCGAGGGAGACGGCCACCGCCACCGCGACGCCGCTGGGCCGGGACAGTCCCGCCAGCGCGGCCAGGCTGCCGGCCCACAGCCAGCGGCCCTTCAGCACGCTGTACAGGGACCAGGCGGCGAGGGCGGCGAACAGCGACTCGGTGTAGGCCAGGGTGAGTTCGACCGCGTGCGGCAGGGCGGCCCACAGGGCGACCAGCGCGGTGGCGACACCCCGCCCGTACAGGAGGTGCCCGACGCGGTAGACGCCGTACGCGGCCACGCCCGCGGCCGTCCAGGCGATGAGCAGGCCGGCCTGGCCGGGGGTGAGCGGCAGGACGGTGGCGAGCGCGCGGATGAGCGCGGGGTAGAGAGGGAAGAACGCCCAGTCGGTCTGGACGGCGCCCGTGGGGCCGATCCAGATGAGGCGGCCGTAGCCGTGCGTGGCGATGTGCAGGTACCAGCGCGAGTCCCAGGAGTGGGCCAGGTTCCTGACCAGCGGGTGGCCGCGGAGCTCGTTCGTGAGGATCACCGCGAGGATCCCGGCGAGCCGCAGGCCCGCGAAGAGGGCGAGGGCCGGCAGGAATCCCTGGGGCGCACCGGCGGCGGCCGGCCGCGGCAGCCGGGGGCGGCGCAGGGGCCCGGCGGGGGCCGTCGGCTCGGGCCGCGGCACGGAGGAGGTACTCACGTCGTCGACCTTGGTCACGCCCAGGTACGGGTGCAATTCACGACCCGGGTTTCTTACGCGGATCCACCCCTATTCACGAATCCGGACGCACCCGGGGTGACGCCCACCCCCAGCCAAGGGCCTGATCAGGGTGTGGTTATCATATGAGCGCTGCCTAGCTCGAAAGATGGATCTGTGACTGTCAACGACGACTCGTTCACCAACTGGAAGATCCGCGAGGAGATCGCGGAGTCGATGATCCCGCTCATCGGGAAGCTGCACCGCGAGCGGGACGTGACCGTCCTGCTGCACAGCCGCTCCCTGGTGAACAAGTCGGTGGTCAGCATCCTCAAGACGCACCGCTTCGCCCGGCAGATCGCCGGTGCCGAGCTGTCCGTCACCGAGACCATGCCGTTCCTCGAGGCGCTGACCGCCCTCGACCTCGGACCTTCCCAGATCGACCTCGGCATGCTGGCCACCACCTACAAGGCCGACGACCGCGGTCTGAGCGTGGCCGAGTTCACCGCCGAGGCGGTCGCCGGCGCCACCGGCACGAACAAGATCGAGCGCCGCGAGCCGCGCGACGTCGTCCTGTACGGCTTCGGCCGCATCGGCCGCCTCGTCGCCCGCCTGCTGATCGAGAAGGCGGGCTCCGGAAACGGCCTGCGCCTGCGCGCCATCGTCGTGCGCGGCGGCGGCGCCCAGGACATCGTCAAGCGCGCCTCGCTGCTGCGCCGCGACTCCATCCACGGCCAGTTCCAGGGCACCATCACCGTGGACGAGGACAGCAGCACCATCGTCGCCAACGGCAACGCCATCAAGGTGATCTACGCCGACGACCCGTCGCACGTGGACTACACCGAGTACGGCATCCGGGACGCCATCCTCATCGACAACACCGGCAAGTGGCGCGACCGCGAGGGCCTGTCGAAACACCTGCGCCCCGGCATCGAGAAGGTCGTGCTGACCGCGCCGGGCAAGGGCGACGTCCCGAACATCGTGCACGGCGTCAACCACGACACCATCAAGCCGGACGAGCAGATCCTGTCCTGCGCCTCCTGCACCACCAACGCGATCGTCCCGCCGCTGAAGGCCATGGACGACGAGTACGGCGTGCTGCGCGGCCACGTGGAGACCGTCCACTCGTTCACCAACGACCAGAACCTGCTGGACAACTACCACAAGTCCGAGCGCCGGGGCCGTTCCGCGCCGCTCAACATGGTGATCACCGAGACCGGTGCCGCCTCCGCCGTCGCCAAGGCGCTGCCCGACCTCAAGGCGAAGATCAGCGGCAGCTCGATCCGCGTCCCGGTGCCGGACGTCTCGATCGCGATCCTCAACCTCCAGCTGGCCCGCGAGACCACCCGCGAGGAGGTCCACGACTACCTGCGCGAGGTGTCGCTGACCTCGCCGCTCAAGCGCCAGATCGACTTCATCACGGCGCCCGACGCGGTCTCCAGCGACTTCATCGGCTCCCGCCACGCCTCGATCGTGGACGCCGGCGCCCTGAAGGTCGACGGTGACAACGCGATCCTCTACCTCTGGTACGACAACGAGTTCGGCTACTCCTGCCAGGTCGTCCGGGTCGTCCAGCACGTCTCGGGCGTGGAGTACCCGACGTTCCCGGCGACGGCGGTCTGATCCGCCGGACCCGCGCACGCGTACGGCCGCCGACCGGGGTCACCGGTCGGGGGGCGGTGTGGCGGGCGCGGGGGGTGCGGGCGCGGCCGGCCGGGGGCGGGGGGCCCCGGGGCCCGCCCGGTGGCACGGGTGGTATGGGGC